>JBAQWM010000067.1:0-9738 GCA_049298915.1 Steroidobacteraceae bacterium
GTCGATTGAAGTCCGGCTCATGCCTTGCCCTGCCGGGGCGCGATCCTGGCGAGCAGCGCCTCGCGTCGCGCCAGGCTTTCCCTTGGCCAGTACTGATTCCGGTCGTAATACTCGGGCACTACGGGCACGCCTGGCGGCAGTATCAGCCAGGGCTGCCTGCTCGAAGTGAAGATATGGATATCCGGCGGCAGCCGATCGGGTTCATCCAGCGTCCCAACCCGCACGAAACGCACGGCCGGACCCGCGCCGGCGTAATTGCTCCACACGGCGATGCGGCATCCGGGGCAGCGTGCGATCTTCTGGCCGCGGCCGCTCTCGGATGGCGTATCCACGATCTCCGGTTCGCCCGCGAGCAGCGAGATGCGCTCGGCTTCGATCATCGCATTCAGTGCGAATGAAGCGCCGCTTTCGCGCTGGCACCAGCGGCAATGGCAGCAGTGGACGAACAGCGGACGCGTATCCATGCGATAGCGCAGGCTGCGGCAGTCGCAGCCGCCGAACAGGGGAAAGCCATCGGCGGAAGTCATGTCGGGGCTTCCGGCACCATCAGCCCCTCTTCGGCCCGCGCGACTCGCGCCACAACAACGCGGCGACGGCCGCCGCGACGATGAATGCGATCCCGCTGACCCAGACCGGAATGTCCACGCCATTGACGGTCACCTGCCAGCCCAGCAGGAACCGGGTCAGTTGCAGGACCGCAATCAGCGAAAGCAGGATCACCGCCAGAGTCATGTAGGGTTTCATGATGCGCCTCCCGGCTGCTGCCGGCATTGTGAGCCTGGCCAGCCCCGCGATCTAGTCATGCAGCGGTCTGCCGCTGGCGTCCGGAAGCGCGTAGATCAGGAGCGCCCCCGCAATAAAGAATGCGGATGTCAGCGCGAGCGCCGTGCCGATGCCGGATCCCGGCATCGAGGCCAGCGCGCCGATGGTGAAGGGCGCGAGCGCGCCGAGTCCACGGCCGACATTGTAGGCAAGCCCCTGTCCGGTTGCGCGCGCCGCGGTCGGGAAGAGTTCCGCGAGGAATGATCCAAACAGGCTGAAGAATCCATGGCCCGCGAAGCCAAGCAGCGGGCCGAGTGCCATCAGCACGGCGGGGCTCCGGGCGAGCTGCCCGTAGACCGGCACCAGCAATGCTGCCGTGACCAGGAACAGCACGAATGCACGGCGCCGGCCCAGCAGATCGGCGATGAACCCGAACGAGAGGTAGCCGAAATAAGCGCCGATCTGCATCGGGATGATCCAGGTCATGGAGCGGACGATGGTCATGCCCGCGCCGCCCTGATCGACGGGTGTTGCGAGAAATCCTGGCAGCCAGAAGAACAGTCCCCAGTACGCGAACTGGAGCGAGCCAGCCAGCAGGGTCGCGAGCACCGTCCGGCGCCACAGCTGAGGTCCGAACAGGATGCGAAACGGGTTCGTTCGCGGCGCGGTGGACTGCTGCCGCTCGACCCAGATCCGTGGCTCGGGAATTCGCCGCCGGATCCACAGCGTGAAGAATGCCGGCACGGCGCCGAACACGAACAGCCAGCGCCAGGCTTCTTCGCCAAGCGACATCAGGTCGAGGAACACGGCGGCGGCGACCGCCGCCAGTATGTAACCGAGCGCCCAGCCGGACTGCATGATGCCGATCGCCTTGGTGCGGTGCTCTGCCGGCCAGCTCTCGCTCACCAGCGCAGCACCGGATGCCCACTCGCCGCCCATGCCGAGTCCGAGCAGGGCGCGCCAGATGAGCAGTTGCACCAGCGTCTGTGACGTGGCTGCCCCGAGCGAGCACAGCGAAAAGATCAGGATCGTGAATATCAATGTGCGCGCGCGGCCGAAGCGGTCCGCGATGAACCCGAAGAACAGGCCGCCGGTCGCGGAAACCAGCAGCGTGACGGTCCCGAGCAGGCCGGCGGTCGCGTCGTCGAACTGGAAATACTCCTTCAGCCGGCCGATCACCATCACGTAGAGCATGAAATCCATGGCGTCGAGCATCCAGCCGAGCTTGGCCGCTGCGAGCACGCGCCACTGCTCCCGCGTGATCGTGCGATACCAGGGAATCGGGATGCGCCTTACTCCGGCTTGAATGACTCGTCGAGGTCGACCAGCGGGGTGGCGCGCGCGAGACTGGTGAATGTTCCCCGCTCGGCGATTTCCTTCGCTGCAACCATGAATGCAGTCCAGGCCGCACGGGCCAGCGCTCCACCCACGCTGATTCGCCGCACGCCGAGCGCGGCGAGTTCCGCCACGGTGCTGAAGTCGTTGCCGACCAGCACATTGACCGGCTTCGGTGCGACCGCACTGACGACTGCGGTGATGTCGGACTCCCTGCGGATGCCGGGCGCATAAAGGCAATCGGCCCCGGCTTCCGCGTAGGCGACGAGCCGCCTGACGGTCTCGCCGATATCCGGACGTCCGGCGATGAATCCCTCCGATCGCCCGGTGAGCAGGATTCCGGTGCCGCTGTCGTCGATCGCGCGGCGCGCAGCGCGGATCCGATCGACCGCGAGCGCGAAGTCGAACAGCGGGTTCGACGCATCGCCGGTCGAGTCTTCGATCGAAAGTCCGGCGATCCCGGTTTCCGTCGCGGCCGCGACATTGGCGGCGACCGCGTCCGGCTCGACCGCGAAGCCGCCCTCGAAATCCGCGTTGACTGGCAGGTCGACGGCCTGCGTGATCGCGCGAAAATGGCTCAATGCCTCCGGCAATGTCACATGGTTGTCAGCCTTGCCGAGGCTCCAGGCGAATCCGGAGCTGGTCGTTGCGAGCGCGGAAAATCCAAACTGGGCAAGCAGGCGCGCGCTTCCGGCGTCCCAGGGATTCGGAAGCACGAAGCAGCCGGACCGGTGAAGTTCCCGAAACGCGCGGTATCGATCGGATTTGCGCGTCATTCAATGTCCCTGGAGCTCTGCCGCGCATTCGCCGGGCGTCTTCACCATGAACATCCCGGCCTGAATCGACTCCGGCATCGAAAGCTTCGGGCGCAATTCGTCGGCGACCGCCTTGTCGCCCTGCAGGGTCGCAATCAGGAACTGGAAGGCGAGGGGCGAAAGGCGGGTCCTGGCCTTGTGCGCGCAACATGCGCAGATCGGCGTCTCAAGGTTGCTTGACGCCAGACAGGCTTCGGTGAATTTCTCTTCCGTGCCTGACGCCGCTTGCGCGAATCCCAGCAGCGCCACGATCAGGATGGACGAAATCAGGTGCATTTCCACGCCTCCCGGAGAATTGCGGGACTTCCGCCTGCACGCCGGACCTGCGCGCGCGTCAATTGTGCTCCAACGCGCGGGACGCATCCACTCGTCGCGACATGCAACTATCCGATGCTCTTGCCGTAAACGTAGAAAGCCTCGTCGCGGACCCATGCGAGCTTCTCGTAGAGCGCCTGTGCCGTCTTGTTGGTCCTGGCGGTCGAGAGTTCCAGTCGTGCAGCACCGGTCTTCGCGGCATGAGCCTCCGCGGCAAGCATCAGCGCCCTGCCGGCGCCCCTGCCGCGCGCCTCCGGCGCGACGAACAGGTCGTACAGCACGTAGGTATGCGCCGCCCGGACCGAGCAGAAGGTCGGATAAAGCTGCGTGAACCCGACGATTTTCCCGCCGTCGGCCCCGGCGACGAGGACAACCGATTCATTCCGCACCATCCGTTCCCGGATGAATTTTCGCGCGCGCGGCAGATCCGGGGCCTGCTGGTAGAACTGCCGGTAGGCGTCGAAGAGTGGCGCGACTGCATCGAGATCACGGATGGTCGCGATTCTGGTCGAGACGGCGGTCATGTGAGGGTTTTCTCCAGCACTTCGAATTCAACCAACTCCACCTTGGGAAAGCCGTGGGTTTCGTCGGCCACGAACGGCTTCTTGCGACCGGTCCTGTGATAGCCGCGACGCTCATAGAATGCGATCAATTCGCGCCGCGCCGATATGACGGACATCGTCATCATCCTGACGCCCCACTGGTCCCTGGCACGAGCTTCCGCGGCATTCATGAGTTGCTTGCCGATGCCGCGGCTCTGCAGCCCCGGCTTGATGACCAGCATGCCGAGTTCGCAGGTCACGCCGGAGAGTTCAAGGTGCGCGCACCCGATGATGTCGGAGCCCTCGACGCAAAGGAGGATCAGGGATCCCTGCTTCGCGATCAGGTTCTCGATGTCCGCTTCGTTGGTGCGGGTACCGTCCAGCAGGTCGGCTTCCGTGGTCCATCCCTGCTTGCTGGACTCGCCGCGATATGCGGAATTCACCAGCGCAGCGATGGCTTTTGCTTCGTGTCCGCCGGCCATTCGAAACTGGACTGGCATTTCGCGAATCAGCTGGAGTGGTCGTGCACCGCCCTCCAGCCGGACGGAGTGCGAAGCCATACCAGTGTGAACCACCCGGATTGCTCCGGGAGCCCGCCGCCGGAAAGGAAGAATCGCCCTGTTTCCATCGCGGCATCCGGGCCCAGCCGGCGCACGCTGATGTGGCTGAAAGCCAGTTCCTGTTTCGGCTTTCCGTCCGCGAAATATTTCTCCAGGAACGAGGCCTCGATCGCGGCCACGCCGGGTCGTGGCCCATTCGCCGTCATGAAGGTGACCGCTTCGTCGTAGATTGCCAGGTGACCACTGATGTCGCCGCGATTCCACGCTTCGGCGGATGCGGCTGTGGCGGCGCGGATCGCCGCTTCATCGCCGGCCCATGCCGGCTGCGACCCGGCATCCACGCCCGGTGGCCCGGCGCAGGCGGACACGCAGACCAGCGCGAGCGCGGTGCGATACAGCGAGATCATGAAATACGTGAGCCTCACGCGTTTGGCACCTTCATGGATCGCGAGAAAAGCGCGGCGTGACTGCGAGGCAGTGGAATGGGGTGTTATCACCGGTTCGCGGCGAGGAACGCGCGCGCCGCGGCGAGTTCCGGCCGCGCGCTGCCCTGTCCGGCCATTTCCAGCAGTTGTGCGTAGTGATGCCGCGCTTTGGCCGCGTCGCCGCTCTGCGCGGCCGCCTGCGCGGCGCCAAGGTAGCCATGGAAGCGCTCGGGTTCCCGCGACTGCGAGGCCTCGAACTCCTTCAGGGCATCTGCGGGACGATTCACGGCGAGCAGCATCTCGCCAAGCAACTCGCGGGCGGGAACGATGCGTCCCGGGGTGACGATGTGCTTCTCGTTCCTGTCTTCCAGGTCCGCCGCGGTCCGCATGGTGCCCAGCGCCTCGTCGCGCCGTCCTTGCGCAAGTGCCGCCCAGGCCGTTGCGGCCAACCGGCTGATCTCGATTTCGGTTGCCCAGTATTCGTTCCCGGCCGCCTTCAGGGTGTCACGTATCCGGCCAAGCTCCCCGATATCCTTATCCGCCGTCGCCGCGTCACCGCTGCGTGCGGCCCCCAGAGCCCGGGCGAAGTAGGTGAGGGCCATGGTGTATGGAAACTGGTTTGGCTGCGGCTGCAGCGCCATCGCCAGCTTCCAGTCGCGACGTTCCACCGCGTAGCGAGCCGGTATCGCAGCCTGCGCGTAGGGTCCGGCGAATCGCAGCGTGGTGATTCCGCTGATTGCAGCGCTGTCCCGCATCAGGCGCCCGGCTTCGTCATCGCGCGCAAGCTGCAGCAATGCGTAGATCTGGTAATCCATCGCGTGCAATTGCTCTTCGAATTCACCGTCCTGCTTTGCAGCCTCGGCGGCGCGCTGGTTGGTGGCGATGGATTCGTTCCATGAACCGACGCGAGTGAAGATGTGCGAAGGCATGTGCTGTGCATGCGGCGCAGCGGGGGCGATCGCCGCGTAACGGCGGGCGGCGGACAGGCCTTTGGCCGCGATCGGCGGCGCGTCATAGCTGTGAATCAGGTAATGCGCGACCCCCGGATGATTCGGGTGTTTTGTGAACAGATCTTCCAGTATCGCCGCCGCCGCCAGATAGGTCTTGTAGGTCTGGTCGGCGAGCGACTGCGTGGCCGCGAGATAGAGCGCATGGAAGATCTGCGCTTCGTCATCTTCCGGATAGCGCGCCGCGAGTGCCTCGAATGCCCTGGCGCGATTGAGCTGCCGGGTGCGCTCCGGCCGGTTGACCCAGTCTTCGTAGTAGGCGGCGACAGCCTCGATGTAGTCACGCTCCCTTTGCGTCTTTGCGCCGGTCTTCCGGCCCTGGTCGATGGCAGCCTGCGCGCGCGCGGCCCATTCTGCGGAGGGGCCTACGCCTGCCAGCGGATTCGACATCAGGATGGCGGCAATACCCCAGTTCGCGATCGCGCAGCCTGGATCCTGTGCGAGCACTTCGCGGAAAGCCTTTTCAGTCTCCAGATAACGGAATGAATGCAGCATCGCGACGGCGCGCTGAAAGGGTTGCTGCACCGAAGCAGCGCAGGAGTTGGCGAAATCGACCGTGCCAAGGTGCTCATGGGACGATTCGTCGGCGAGTGCCGGCGCGGCCACGATGAAAACAGACAGGAGCGTCGTGCGAATGCGGTGTTTCATGTCGACTGGCATGTCAGGACGGCGAGGCGTCTTGATCCATGAGTTGAAACACCCATTCTATCCGCAGGGGATGACTCATGCGCTGCTGGCCTAGACGACAGCCGGCTCCAGGATCTCGCAGAACTTGTCGAGGTCGATGTTCCCGCCGGAGACGATGGCGACGATCGGTCCCTTGCCGGCTTTGCCGGTCAATGCAGCCGCGAGCGCCAGCGCACCCGCGCCTTCCGATATCACCCGCGCCTTCTCCGCCATCAGGCGCATCGCCTGCCTGGTTTGCTCGAGCGTGACGACGCTGCAGCCGTCCACCACCGGCTTCATCCGTTCCCACATGCGCGGAAATAATCGCGGGCCGCCGGCGCCGTCGACGAATGAGGTCCGCCATTCCGGAAATTCCTGGGCGGAACCGAGCGCGAACGATCGCGCGGCCGGCGCGGCGGTCTCCGGCTCGGCGCTCCAGATCCGGACCCCGGGTTTCAGCGACTTGATCGCGCTGCCGATGCCGGTGATCAGCCCGCCGCCGCCGACGGCCGCGATCACGGCGGCCGCATCGGGCGCATCCTCGAGTATCTCGAGGCCCATCGTGCCGTGGCCGGCGATGAAGTTGTGTTCGTCAAATGGGTGCACGAATGTCCCGTCGACACCGGGATACGCGCGCTCCTCCATGACCCGCCAGGCCGTTTCATGATTGACCGGAAGGAGCGTTGCGCCGAGTGCCTTCATCCGGTCGATCTTGGCGGCCGGTGCGGTCTCGAGCACCACCACCTTGCAGGGAATGCCGGCGCTCCGCGCCGCGAATGCGACGCCCTGACCGGCATTTCCGGCGCTGACCGTCCACACGCCGTGCTTGCGCTCCGATTTGTCGAGCATAGCGACCGCGTTGGCCGCGCCGCGCAGCTTGTAGGAACCGATCGGCTGCAGGTTTTCCAGCTTGAGGCGGATGTCCGGATAATTGGGACCAAGCTCGAGGCGCACCAGCGGCGTACGCAGGATTGTCCCGGCGATTCGCGCGCGCGCCTCCTGGATTTCGGCCAGTTCGATCGGCCGGACTGGCTCGAGTGACCCCGGCATGTGCATCAGCCTGTCTGCGGCACGCCGTCGAAAAACGTCACGACACCCGATTCCAGGGAATATTCCGCGCCGACGACCAGCAGGCCCTCGTTCCTGATCAGCTGCTCGAGCAGCTCCGAGCCGTGACGCAGGTGATTCGCCGAAGCCTGGACATTCGCGCGCACCGCGTCGGCCATCAGGATCTCGGGATCGGCGCCCGCGCGGCCGGACACCAGGGATTCGACCGAGGGTCGAACCCGGTCGACGATGGAACGCAGATTCCGCGACTGGATGGTGGCGCGCCCAAGCACGTCTTCCAGCGTCGCCATCACCGCCCCGCATTGGGAATGGCCCATCACGACGACCAGTCGCGTGCCAAAGCGCGCCGCCGCAAACTCCACACTGCCGACCTGCGATGGCGCAACGATGTTTCCGGCGACCCGGATGACGAACAGGTCGCCGAGCCCCTGGTCGAAGACCAGCTCCGCGGGCACGCGCGAGTCCGAGCAGCCGAGCACGATCGCAAATGGCTCCTGGCCGCCCTGCAGCGCGGCCCGGCGCAGGGGACTCAAGGCTGCAGCAGCTGATTGATTCGCGACGAAGCGACCATTGCCTTCGCGCAGAGCGGCGAGAGCTTCCAGTGCCGGGATCATGGCGGACAACTCAAATCTGGGGGTCCTTCAACTGCCAGCGATCCAGTTGCGGTCGCGCGCGTCGCAAGTTCAGCGCGGCTGCCCGGCCATTCTGCCCTAGAAACCCCCTTCGGGCCTTCGCCAGGGCCGTGGATCCCTGCCTGGTCTCAGTAGCGAGAATGCCAGGCCGACGATCAAAGTGACATGGCACTCTTCTTCACTGGTCGGCAAAACCCTCGTCCCAGGTGCGATTGCGCTCGTGATTGCGCAGATCCACGCCGTGCGTCAGCCACGCCTTGAGTGGAAACAGCACATTCAGCCAGCCGGCGTGAACCTCATTCCACTCGTCGGTCCCGATTCCGGTATGCGTGAGCAGGAGATCGGTGCCGCCCTGGCCATCCGACTCCAGCTCGAAGCTGGCCCGGCCGCCGATGTAATCGATTGCCAGTAACTGCGGCGGCTGGCGCTCCAGCACCTTGCTCCGGCATGAATAGCCATTGATGAAGCGGAATTCTATCTGCCCATCGATTTCGGCTGCGGACTCGGCCCAGAAAGCAGCGCGTCCCTCGTCGGTGTCGAGCGCGGCGTACACCTTTTCGGGCGGCACCGGAATATGCATCCGCCACCGTATCGGGCCACCGATCCGGTCGCCTTTCATGACTGGTGCCAGCGGTGCCGGCCAAGGCCGGTTTCGAATTGCCGCGTCATGTCGATTCCCGGATCCGCGTTGTCCTCAAACGTGCTGGTCAATCTGCCTTCAACCTGCGTTGCAGTTCGCGCACGTCAGTAAAGCGGTCGCGCTTGCGATCACGTCCTTTATCCGGAGCCTTGCGAGTTCGACACTGCGTTCCGTCGTTGTCATCGCTAATCCTTCAAGCTGTCAGCGGCCGGTTTCAGTCAGGAATGCCTCCACTGCCCGATTGAATTCCTCGGGCGCATCCAGATTCACGATGTGGCCCGCGCGCGGTATGTGGACAATTCGGGCAGCCGGAATCCCGGTGGCGAGCAGGCCCGCAATCTCCTGGATGTGGGGAAGATCCTGTTCTCCGACAATTACCAATACCGGGCACTTGATTTCTGGCAATCGTCCGATGGCAGGCGGCGCCAGATGCTGCGCCGGGTTCGTTCGGTACGACCACAACCGGGCGTTGCTCATCACGAGCTCAGTAACGGTTGAGGCGGCGGCAGGATCGTTCCGCAGCTGCATTATCGGAGTTTCCGCCCACAATTTTGCGGCGCCTTCTGGATCGCCCGCCGCCGCAGCCTGGAATACGGGCTGCGCCCATTCAAACGGTGCCGGCGGCACATAACCACCGAGCCCAGGCGCCGCAAGTACCAACCGCGCGACGCGATCGGGGTACACAAGACTGAAGTCCGTCGCCACATGTGCTCCGGCGGAGAGACCGATCAATGTCGCCCGATCGATGCCCAGGGCATCGAGGACCGAGCGCAGGTCTTCGTGGGCGGCGAATGGCCCCACCGGGCCTTCAGACTGGCCGTGACCCCGGAGGTCGTATCTGACAACCCTGAACCGGCTCTCGAGCAGGGCAATCTGCGGCGCCCACATTCGGCGATCCACGCTGAACGCATGGATGAGCACAATCGCTTCGCCGGCGCCGCTCGCCTCGTAGGCGAGACCGGCAGAGCTCC
>JBAQWM010000068.1:0-4149 GCA_049298915.1 Steroidobacteraceae bacterium
GACCAGCCCCGGACAGCCGGTCGCCGGAGCTTCGGTCCAGGAGCAGGTAGTTTCCCTCGAGCGCGAAATTCGCGAGCAGCGCCGCCTGCTGGAGCTCAAGAGCCGGGAGCTGGCGGAACTGCAGCGCCGCCTGGCCGCCAGCACGGCGCCCGCGGCCGTCGTTCCGACCGAGCCCAGCGCTCCCGCGCCGGGCGAAACTGCGGTCGCACCGGAAGACGATTCGGGCGTCGTCACGGCGCCGGTCAAGGAAGCCAGGGAGCCCAAGACAGCCGCCCGGCAGGAACCGAAGCCGGCTGCAGAAGAAGCGGCTGGCCCGTCTTTCTTCGACAGTCTGACGGAAAACTGGCTGTTCCTGCTCGGAGCAGCCGGGCTGGTGCTGGTCGGTGGCCTCGCTTATGGCTTCGTGCGGCGTCGGCGCGAGCAGGACGCGCATGACGCCCTGCAAGGCTTCGAGATCCCGTCCTCGGCCCCGGTGCCCTCCGAGACGATGCGCCTGCGCGCGCTTGCGCTCGGCGAAACCCAGGCCGGCGACACCGGGGAATTCGAGGCTGTCGACGAAGAGAGCTTCGTGGTCGAGGAACGGCCGCGACCCGTGGAGCGGCCAGCACCCGAAGCCGCGCCCGCGGTCGGCCAGGAAGAGACCATCAGCACCGAAGCGGCCATCGACCTCGACCAGGCCGACCCGCTCGCGGAGGCTGATTTCCATATGGCCTATGGCCTGTACGACCAGGCCTGCGATCTGGTGCGGATGGCGCTGAAGCAGTCACCCGAGCGCAACGACCTCAAGCTGAAACTCGCCGAGATCCACTTTGTGGCGGGCGATGCGCAGGCATTCCTCGGGGTCGCGCGCGACCTGCGCAAGACCCTGGGCCCGGGCGGGGACTGGGACCGCGTCGTCATCATGGGTCGGCAACTGGTGCCGAACGAGGCGATGTTTGCCGGTGGCATGCAGTCCACCGGCGTCGATCTCAGCCTGGAAGGCGGTGACAGCCGGGTCGACCTCGACCTGTTGTCGATGCCCGGTGGCGACGGGGGCATGGACGTCGATCTAGGCCAGGGCCCGGGAGGGGCTGACGGCGAATCCATCACCGATGAACGCGAGGTTGTGGATTTCAATCTGGATGAGGATCTCAAGTCGCTCGGGGCGACGCAGAAAATCACGCCCCGCCGCGGCAGCAGCACCGTGGAGATGCCGACACTCGAACTGCCGGCGGCGGATGCTCCGACGGTCGAAACACCGGCGCTGCATACGCGCGGGGGGAATACGGTACGCGAGAAGCTCAAGAGCACCGACCTTTCCAGCGCCATTTCCGCGGATTCAACCGCGGAGATGGCGATCGACGACCTCGGGCTCGATATCGGAGACATCCCGGGCGAGCCCGACTCGCAGGCTGACGCCACGATGCGGGCCCCGCACGCGGAAGAAACGATGCGCATGCCGCCACGCGACGAGCGCACGGAAATCATGCAGAAAGCCGGCAACAAGAATGACGCCACCGGCATCGCGAGGATTTCGGATGCGGAGCGCACCGCCTTGCTGGAGTCGCTCGACAGCGGCGATGAACCGGAACTCGATCTCGATGTCGGCAGGGTGACGGAAGAAACCAGTTCACCCACCACTTCAACCGGACGGCTCTCGACCGAGCAGCTTCCGCATATGGCCGACCTCGAGCCGGTCACGCTGAGCGAAGTCGGCACCAAGCTCGACCTGGCGCGCGCCTACATGGACATGGGCGACCCCGACGGGGCACGTAATATCCTTCAGGAAGTGCTGACCGAGGGCAGTGCCTCGCAGAAGCAGGAAGCACGCCAGCTGATCGAATCGCTGCCGGGAGCGTGAGCGCGACACAGCGTCGCCTGGCCGTCGGACTGGAATACGACGGCGCGCGCTTTGCCGGCTGGCAGCAGCAACCCGGCCTGGAGACGATCCAGGATCATGTCCAGCGGGCACTCCGAAGTGTCGCCGATCACCCCGTCGAGGTCGGCTGCGCCGGTCGCACCGATGCTGCGGTTCACGCGATCGCCCAGGTCGCCCATTTCGACACCCGCTCCGACCGTCCGATGCGCGGCTGGGTTCTCGGCGCCAATGTCGAATTGCCGCCTGAGATCGCAGTGCTCTGGGCCATCGAGGCCGGGGCTGGATTCCATGCGCGCCATTCCGCGCTGGTGCGCAGCTATCGTTACTGCATCCTGCAGCGGGAAACGCGTCCTGCCTTGCTGCGGGAGCGGGTCTGGTGGCTGCGCACGCCGCTTGACACGTTGGCGATGCACGAGGCCGCCCAGCAACTGCTTGGCGAGCATGACTTCTCCGCATTCCGCGCAGCGGAATGCCAGGCGACGACCGCCACCCGTCGCATCGACTCGATCCGCGTGAGCGCGGACGCCGGACTCGCGACCATCGAAGTCACGGCAAATGCATTCCTCCAGCACATGGTCCGCAACATCGTCGGCACACTTGTCGCGGTGGGCACAGGCGAGCGGCCGCCCGAGTGGGTGGGCACCACATTGGCCAGCCGCGACCGGACCAGGGCGGGCATTACGGCGCCACCGCACGGCCTGTACCTGGTCCATGTGCAATACCCGGAGGCTTTCGGCATACCGCAACTTGTCCCGTCCGGGCCATGGGCTATGATCGCCGGCCAGAGTCAGCGGAAAGCAACGTGACCTGGTTCGAGAAAATCATCCCCTCGCGCATCAAGACCGAACGGCGGACGCGTTCCGTTCCGGAAGGCTTGTGGATGAAGTGCCCCGCCTGCGACTCCGTCCTCTACCGGCCCGAAATCGAGCGCAACCTGCAGGTCTGTCCAAAGTGCGCCCACCATATGCGCATCGGTGCGCGCGATCGCCTGGCGCGGTTCCTCGATCCCGACGCAGCGACCGAAATCGGCGCGGATGTGGTGCCCGAGGACCCACTGCGCTTTCGCGACAGCAAGCGCTACCGGGACCGGCTGGCGGCAGCGCAAAAAACAGTCGGCGAGCGCGATGCGCTCGTCGTGATGGCAGGCGCGCTGGATGGCATCGAGCTCGTTGCCTGCGCCTTCGAGTTCAGCTTCATGGGCGGGTCGATGGGTTCAGTGGTCGGAGAGCGTTTCGTGCGCGGCGTCGAATACGCCATCGAGCACCGCATGCCGGTCGTCTGTTTCTCGGCCAGCGGCGGCGCGCGCATGCAGGAAGGCCTGCTGTCGCTGCTGCAGATGGCAAAAACCAGCGCCGCACTTGCGGCGCTGGCCCGGCACGGGCTGCCATTCGTGTCGGTGCAGACCGACCCGACAACCGGCGGCGTTTCCGCGAGCCTGGCGATGCTGGGCGACGTCATTATCGCCGAGCCGCGCGCATTGATCGGTTTTGCGGGGCCGCGCGTGATCCAGCAGACGGTCCGCGAGACGCTTCCCGAGGGATTCCAGCGCAGCGAATTCCTGCTCGAGCACGGCGCCATCGACATGATCGTCGACCGCCGCGATCTGCGCGACCGGATCGCCAGCCTGCTGCGGATGCTCCTGCGCCGGCCGCCGGTGTCCGGCTAGCGGACCACGTGCGATTCAATACCGTCGCGGCCTGGCTGGAATGGCAACAGGTCGCGCATCCGCGACCGGTGGATCCCGGGCTGGAGCGGGTCGGCGCCGTGTTCCGGCGTCTCGGACTCGCGCGGCCGCCCACCGTACTGACCATCGGCGGCACCAACGGCAAGGGCTCGGTCGCGGCGTACCTCGATGCAATGCTGACAGCCGCCGGATACGACTGCGGCCTGTTCACGTCCCCGCATCTGATCCGTTACCAGGAGCGTATCCGGATTCGCGGCTCCGAGATCGGCGACGAGCTGCTGCTGGCGGGATTCGACCGGATCGACGCGGCCCGCGGAGATATCTCGCTGTCATTCTTCGAATGGAATGCGCTGGCGGCATTTGTCGCCTTCGCGCACGAGCGCGTCGATGTGGCGGTGCTCGAAGTCGGCATGGGCGGAAGACTCGACGCGGTCAATCTGCAGGACGCCGATGTCGCCGCGGTCGTCACAGTCGGTCTCGATCATTGCGAATGGCTCGGCGATACCCTGGAACTGATCGGCATCGAGAAAGCGGGCATCTTCCGGCCGCAACGACCGGCGATATTCGGTTCGCGTGCCATTCCGCAGAGTATCGGGCGGGTGGCGGC
>JBAQWM010000069.1:0-3595 GCA_049298915.1 Steroidobacteraceae bacterium
GAGCGACTGCATCGCGGCGAGCGCCTCCGGCGTGTTGAAGTCGTCATTCATGGCATCGGCGAATCGGGCGGTCGCCGGGCCGGGCTCGCAGCGCGCAGCCGGCGCCACGTCGCGCAGCGCCAGATACAGGCGCTGCAGCGCCGAATCCGCCTGGCGCAGATTCTCCTCTCCGTAATTGATCGGGCCGCGGTAGTGGCTCGCCAGCACGAATGCCCGCAGCACTTCCGGCCGCAGGCGCGGCAGCACTTCGCGGACCGTGAAGAAGTTGCCAAGGGATTTCGACATCTTCTCGTCGTTGACGCGCACGAAGCCGTTGTGCATCCAGACATTCGCAAACGGCGTATCGCAGGCCGCACCGGTCTGGGCCAGTTCATTCTCGTGATGCGGGAATTTCAGGTCCATGCCGCCGCCATGGATGTCGAAATGCCCGCCCAGCAGCGCCGTCGACATCGCCGAGCATTCGATGTGCCAGCCCGGACGGCCGGCGCTCCAGGGCGAATCCCAGGCCGGTTCGTCCGGCTTGGCGCGTTTCCACAGCACGAAGTCGAGCGGATCGCGCTTGTGCTCGTCCACTTCGACGCGCGCGCCGGCCCTGAGGTCCGCGAGCTTCTTGCCCGACAGCCGCCCATAGCCCGCAAAGCTCGAGACTGAATACAGCACGTCGCCGCTCTCGCTGACATAGGCGTTAGCCTTTGCAAGCAGCGTCGCAATCATCGCGATGATTTCGGGAATGTAGCGGGTCGCACGCGGCTCGTGATCGGCAGGCCTGATCCCGAGCGCGGCAAAATCCTCATTCATCGATGCGATGTAACGCGCGGTCAGCGCCTCGACCGGTTCGCCCCGCTCGCGGGCGCGATTGATGATCTTGTCATCGATGTCGGTGATGTTGCGGACGTAGTTGACCTGGTAGCCGCAGGCCAGCAGCCAGCGCCGCACGACGTCGAAGGCGATCTGCGAGCGCGCGTGCCCGACGTGGATGTGATCGTAAACAGTCATTCCGCACACATACATTCCCACGTGTCCCGCAACCCGTTCGCGGAATGGCTCCTTGGTTCCGGTCAGCGAGTTGTAGATCTTCAGCATCGGTTACTGCCTCAGTGGTGCCGGGCGGCGTCTGCCAGTCGCGCGCGCACCAGCGCAGGCGGTATCGCCGGCAGCAGTGCCGCGAGTTCGGGTCCGTCGCGGCGCCCGGTCAGGGCGAGGCGCAGCGGCATGAAGAGCGCGGCGCCCTTGCGGCCGGTGCGCTGCTTCAGTTCCCGTCCCAGCGCCCCGAAATCGGCTCCAACCTCGCGATAGGCCGCGATCGCGGCTTCGAAGTAGGGAGGACCGGCTTCGGCCAGCAGTTTCGAATCTTCGGGAGCCAGCGGGGCCAGCTCGCCGCGCAGCACGGCGAGCCAGTCGGCGGCATCGGCAGGAAACAGCAGATTGCCACGCAGCAGGGCGGCCAGGTCCAGGCGCTCCTCTGCGCTCCAGTCGGGCGGCAGTTCAGAATCGAGCCAGCCGGCCGCCTGTTCCGGACTCAGGCGCCTGACGGCCTCGCGCTGCCAGTGATCGAGCTGCACCGGATCGAAGTGCGCCGGTGCCCGTCCCAGGCGTTCGAGCCTGAAATTCCGCGCGAAGTCGGCAGGTTCCAGCCACTGGTCGGGCGCGCCCGTGTGTCCCAGTCGCAGCAGGTAGTTGCCGACGGCCGCCGCGAGGTAGCCGCGCGCGCGCAATTCGCCGACCGTGGCACTGCCCCTGCGCTTGGACAGGGGCAGACCCTCGGCATCCAGCAGCAATGGCAGATGACCGTAGCGCGGAGCCGGCAGCCCGAGTGCCTGCAGCAGCAGCAACTGGCGTGGGGTGTTGCTCAGATGGTCCTCGCCGCGCAGCGCCTCGGTGACTCCCATCAGGGCATCATCGACCGCATTGCAGAAGAAAAACATCGGGCCGCCGTCGGCGCGCCGCAGCACGAAATCCCCGATCGTCGCGGCGGCGATGGACTGCGGTCCGCGCACCAGATCCTCGAATTCGATCTGCCCCGAGTCCGGTACCCGGAACCGCAGCACCGGCCGGCGGCCATCGGCAATCCTTGCCGCGCGCGCGCATGCGTCCAGTTCGCGGCAGCTGCCCGGATACCTGGGCGCCTGGCCCGCTGCCAGCTGCGCCCGGCGCGCGACGTCGAGTTCCAGTGGCGTGCAATAACAGGGATAGGCGTGCCCATGGCGCTCCAGACTTTCGTACAATCGATCGTAGATTGCGGAGCGTTCGGACTGCCGGTAGGGACCGCCCCCGTCGTCGCGATCCGGACCGGCATCCCAGGACAGGCCGAGCCAGCCGAGATCGGCGAGCTGGGAGGCGATGAATTCCGGCCTGCCGCGTCCGGGGTCGCTGTCCTCGACGCGCAGGATGAAGCGCCCGCCGGCGGCCCGACCCAGCAGGAAACTGAACAGCGCGGTGCGCGCATTGCCAAGGTGCAGGGCGCCGGTCGGGCTGGGTGCGAATCGCGTGACGGTCTTCGGGTTCATCGGCAGAACAGTCTACGGGATCGGACCCGGCGTCTCACGCGCCAAGCTGCGCTAATATCCTGCCGAGGATTCATCCGATGCCGCACCGCACTGCCACCCTGCTGCTTGCCCTGCTGCCCGCGCTGGCGGGCGCCCAGATCACCAGCTCGCTCGCGCCGCGGGTGCAGATCGAGACCACGCTGGGGACATTCGTGCTGGAAGTGGACACGGTCCGGGCGCCGCTCTCAGCCGAGAATTTCCTGCGCTATGTGCGCGACGGCTACTACGATGACACGGTATTCCACCGCGTCATACCGAATTTCGTGGTTCAGGGCGGCGGTTACGATGCCGGGCTCGCGCAACGCAAGGCGCGTGCGCCGATAGCCAACGAGAGCGGCAATGGTCTTTCCAACCGCCGTGGCACGGTCGGTCTGGCCCGGGAGAGCAGCCCGCATTCGGGTTCGTCCCAGTTCTATATCAACCTGCTGGACAACACCGGGCTCGACCCCTTGCCGAGCCGCTGGGGTTATTCCGTCTTCGGCCGGGTGGTCGAGGGCATGGAACTCGTCGATCGCATTGCCCACATGGCGACCGCGACCGTCCCCGGCTTCGGTACGGATGTTCCGGTCGAGCGGCCCGCCATCAAGCGCGCCTGGGTCATCGAATCCGCGCCGGCGGAGCAGCCGCCGCCCGCAACGGAGGCGCCAGGTCCCGAGTGAGCATCTGGTTCGTTTCCGACCTGCACCTGGATCCGGCCACACCGGAAATTGCAGCGCGCTTTCTCCGGTTTCTCGGCGGGCCGGCGCGGCAATCAGGGACGCTCTACCTGCTCGGCGATATTTTCGAGGCCTGGCTCGGCGATGACGATCCCGAGCCTGCCCATCGCGAAGTGATCGCGGCGCTCGCCTCCGTGACGGCCCGCGGCACCCTGCTCTACCTGATGCGCGGCAATCGCGATTTCCTGCTGGGCGAAAGATTCTGCGCGGAATCCGGCGCCAGCCTGCTGGAGGACCCGGTCGTCGTGACCATCGGCGGCGAGCGCGTGCTGCTCAGCCACGGCGACGGACTGTGTATCGACGATGGCGCATACCAGCGCCTGCGGGCGCTGG
>JBAQWM010000070.1:0-2837 GCA_049298915.1 Steroidobacteraceae bacterium
CGGCATCGGGCAGCGCGCCAGGACCATTCGCGTCCATGGCCTGCACTACATCATCGAAGAGGCGAATGCCGGCAGCTCGCTGCTCGTCGTGGACGACGTGTTCGATTCGGGTCACAGCATCGAGGCGCTGATCGGGGAGCTGGCGGACAAGATGCGGCTCAACATGCCCGGCAAGGTCAGGATCGCGACGCCGTGGTACAAGCCCGGCAACAATCAGACCCGCATCGTGCCGGACTACTACATCCACGAGACCGACAAGTGGATCGTCTTTCCGCACGAGCTCGTCGGCCTGACGCGCGACGAGATCGAGACCGGCAAGGCGGAGTTCCAGCCGATTCTTGATGTCCTGAAGAACTAGCGCCGAACCGCCGGGGCTCAGCTTCCGATCGGATGCCAGGTGGTCTTGGTTTCCTGCGTATCGCTGATGGCGTACGGGCTCTGACTTGCGGCCGAGTTCCAGGCGACGCCACCGCGCAGTACGACGCGTTTGACGTTTCCGGCCGCCAGTTCCTGGATCTTGCGGGAGGCCCGATCGTCCGTGTCGCCGTGGACGATGGCATTGACGTCCATGTGCGAGGCAAACGGCTCGATCAGCTCCTCCTTCAGTCCGGTCAGCACGTTGATCACGCCCGCCGGAAAATCCGATGCGTGCAGCACCTCAGCGAAGCTGATCGCGGACAGCGGCAGCGACTGCGAGGCGAGCACGATGCAGGTGTTGCCGCCGGCGACCGCCGGTGCGACATTCGACACGAAACCAAGGAGGCCGCTCGTTTCCGGTGCAATGATCGCGACGACACCGGTCGGTTCGAGCACCGAGAAATTGAAATGCGAGGTGCTCACCGGATTCACCGTGCTGAACACCTGCTGGTACTTGTCCGCCCAGCCCGCGTAATAGACCAGCCGGTCGATCGCCGCCGCCACCTCGGTCTCGGCTTGGCGTCCCGCGACGCCCTGCAGCGCCAGCTCGGCGGCGAACTGCGCCGCACGCCCCTCGAGCATTTCCGCCGCGCGATACAGGATCTGGCCCCGCAGGTAGGCACTGGTCCGGGACCACGCGCTGCAGGCATTGCGCGCTGCAACCACGGCATCGCGAAAGTCCTTGCGGCTGCCGCGACAGACATTGGCAAGCAGCCTGGCGCCGCCTTGCTGCAGCGAGTAGTAGCGCCCCGACTCACTGCGCGGAAACTTTCCATCGATGTAGAGCTTGTAGGTCTTGGCCACCGGCACGCGCGAGACGGGACGCGAGCCGGGCGAATTCGCCTTCTTCGGCGATTTCCTCGCGCGCGCCATCAGTGCAGCTCCACGTAGGCGCTGAGGCCGTGCAAGCCGCCTTCCCGCCCCATCCCGCTTTCCTTGTAGCCACCGAACGGGGCGCCCGGGTCGAACTTGTTGAACGTATTCGCCCACACCACGCCCGCCCGCAAGGCGCGCGTCATCCTGAATATCTTCGCGCCCTTGTCGGTCCACACGCCGCCCGACAGGCCATATGGCGTGTTGTTGGCCTTGTCGAGCGCTTCCTCGAGGCTGCGGAAGGTCTGGATCGCGAGCACCGGCCCGAAGATCTCCTCCTGCACGACGCGGTTGGATTGCGCAACGCCGCTGAAGAGGGTCGGCCGGCACCAGTAGCCGGTGGCGGGCAGGGAGCACGAGCTCTGGTACATCTCGCCGCCCTCCGCCTGCCCGATCCTGAGGTACTGCTCGATCTTCTCGAGCTGCGCGGCGGAATTGATCGCGCCAATGTCGGTGTTCTTGTCGAGCGGGTCGCCGACAATCAGCGTCTCCATGCGCTCCTTGAGCTTGGCGATCACTTCGTCAGCCACGGACTCCTGTACCAGCAGGCGGGACCCCGCGCAGCAGACGTGGCCCTGGTTGAAGAAGATGCCATTGACGATCCCCTCCACGGCCTGGTCAATGGCGGCATCGGCGAAGACGATATTCGCCGCCTTGCCGCCGAGCTCCAGCGTGTAGTGCTTGCCGCTTCCGGCCAGCCGCTGCAGGATCTGCTTGCCGACCTCGGTCGAGCCGGTGAACGCGATCTTGTCGACGCCGGCATGTTCGACGAGCGCAGCGCCCGTGTCGCCGGCGCCGGTAACGATGTTGACGACGCCGGGCGGCAGATCCACGTCGCGCATCAGCTCGGCCAGCTTCAACGCGGTCAGCGGCGTCGTTTCCGCCGGCTTGAGAATCACCGTGTTCCCGCAGGCGAGCGCCGGCGCGATCTTCCACGCGGCCATCAACAGAGGGAAGTTCCAAGGGATGATCTGGCCGGCCACGCCGAGCGGCGCGGTCCGCCTGCCGGGAAACGCGTACTCGAGCTTGTCCGCCCAGCCGGCGTAGTAGAAAAAGTGCGCCGCGGCCAGCGGCACGTCCACGTCGCGCGACTCGCGAATCGGCTTGCCACCATCGAGTGACTCGATCGCCGCGAACTCGCGGGCGCGCTCCTGCAGCATCCGCGCGATGCGGTAGAGGTACTTGCCGCGTGCGGCCGGTTTGAGTCCTGACCAGTTGCGCTCGTAGGCCCGGCGTGCGGCCACGACTGCGCGATCGATGTCCTTGCGACCGGCCCGGGCGACCCGCGCCAGCAGCTTTTCGCTCGCCGGATTGATGCTGTCGAAGTACTGCCGCGCCACCGGGGCAATGAACCTGCCGCCGATGAACAGCTCGTACTGCGGATCGATACGAATGTGGTCCGTGCTTTCCGGGGCTGGCGAGTACTTCCAGTCGGTGTCGAATTGCAGTTGCGATTTCGGACGCGCCATGTTCAGTCCCTGGAGAAGTAGTCAGCCGACTGATAGACGTCGGTGGCCTGCTTCCCGAGTTGCATCAGTATGTCATTC
>JBAQWM010000071.1:0-6548 GCA_049298915.1 Steroidobacteraceae bacterium
CCTGCGGGCTGACACCGGGAAGCGTGCGGTCCGGGATCCCGTCACCGTCCGGGTCGAGGTAACGGTGGAATTTGCCGAGCCCTGCGATCTGCTCGTCGCTCAGCATCTTGCCGCGGTCCGGCCGGTAGCCGTCGTCCCACTTGAGATCCGGCACCATCCAGTCGTTCATGCCGATATCGAGATCGAGCAGCACGAACACCGGCGTCTGCAGCCGCTCCGCCAGGTCAAACGCCTGCACCGCCATCTGGAAGCACTCTTCCGGCGAATCCGGGAACAGCAGCACGTGGCGCGTGTCGCCGTGAGATGCATAGGCGCAGGCCAGCAGGTCGCACTGCTGCGTGCGCGTCGGCATTCCGGTCGAGGGCCCGACACGCTGGACATCGAATATGACTGCCGGCACCTCGGCGTAATAGGCGAGACCGATGAATTCCTCCATCAGCGAGATGCCCGGACCGCTGGTCGGGGTGAATGCCCGGACACCATTCCAGGACGCCCCGATCACGATGCCGATCGCGGCAAGCTCGTCTTCTGCCTGCACGATCAGGTAGTTGTTCTTGCCGGATTCCGCATCGACCCGGTGGCGCGCGCACAGTGAACGGAACGCATCCATCAGCGAAGTCGAAGGCGTGATCGGATACCAGGCGCCGACGGTCGCGCCCGCGTACAGGCAGCCGAGTGCCGCAGCGGTGTTGCCGTCGATCATCACATGGCCAGCCGTGGCATCCATGCGTTCGACGTGCGTCGGCAACGGGCAGTCGAAATTGTCCTTCGCATACCGATATCCGATCTCGATCGCTTTCATGTTCGAATCAACCAGCGCCGGCTTCTTCGCAAAGGTCTCCGCCAGCAGAGCGCGAATGACGTCGAGGTCGAGATCGACCAATGCCGCCAGCGTCCCGACATACATGATGTTCTTCATCAGCGTTCGGGCCCGTGCACCCTCGAAATTGTCATTGCAGAGCTGCGCAAACGGCACGCCGACCGTCCTGATTTCCTCGCGCGCCAGCAGCGTACTGCTCGGCCAGGTCGAGTCGTAGACCAGGCAGCCGCCGGCGCAGACCTCGCGCACGTCGCGCGCATAGGTTTCTGCATTCATCGCCACCATGATGTCCACGCTTCCGCCCCGGGAGCGCCAGCCGTCGCGGGTCACGCGGATCTCGTACCAGGTCGGCAGGCCCTGGATATTCGACGGAAAGAAGTTCTTGCCGACGACCGGCACGCCCATCCTGAATATCGACTTCATGACCAGCGAATTCGCGCTCGCGGATCCGGATCCGTTGACATTCGCGAACTTGATCGTGAAATCGTTTACGCGCGGCGCAGCGCTGGCTCGCTCTGGCATCGGGCCTCATCCTCGGCATAGGGGATCTTGATCCACGACTTCTGCATCTCCCAGGCATCCGTCGGGCAGCGCTCGGCGCACAGTCCGCAGTGCACGCAGAGGTCCTCGTCCTTGACCATGATTCGACTGGTCTGCTTCAGGGCTTCGGATACGAACAGCGGCTGCTGCGGGTTCTGGCGTGGAGCCTTCAGCCGCGCGACCACATCGCGTTCGTCGCCATTCGCGGTAATCGTCAGGCAGTCCGTCGGACAGATGTCGATGCAGGCATCGCACTCGATGCAGAGACCGGCATGAAACACGGTCTGGATGTCGCAATTCAGGCAGCGACCGACCTCTTCCGCCGCGCGCCCGGCATCGAAGCCGAGTTCCACTTCGATATTCAGCCGCTTGAACCTGTCCTGCAGGCTGACGTGCGGCATCAATCGACGTTCCTTCGCGTCGTAGTCGTTCTTGTATGACCACTCGCCCATGCCGATCTTGCGGCTCTGCAGGTTGACTCCGCGCGGCAATCGGTCGCCAAGCGCCGCGCCGGAACAATGCTTGTGGATCGAAATGGCGGCCTGGTGCCCGTGCTCGACAGCCCAGATGATGTTTTTCGGGCCGAATGCCGCATCACCGCCGAAAAACACGCCGGCTCGCGTCGACTGATAGGTGAGCTTGTCGATCTTCGGCACGTCCCAGCGGTCGAACTCGATGCCGAGGTCGCGCTCCACCCACGGAAAGGCATTTTCCTGGCCGATAGCGACGATGACATCGTCGCAGCGAATGAACACTTCCTCGACCACGCGCTGGTCCTTGATGTCGGCGCCGTCCATCACGTATTCGAGGCGTTCGAATGTCATGCCCTGCAGTTTCCCGTCCGCTACGACAAATGCCTTGGGCGAGTGATTCACGATGATCTCGACATTCTCCTCCTCGGCATCCTCCAGTTCCCAGTCGGAGGCCTTGAAAAAAGCGCGCGGCTTGCGGGCCATGACTTTGACATTCTTTGCGCCCAGCCGGAGCGACGTGCGGCAGCAGTCCATCGCCGTGTTGCCGACACCGATGATCAGCACGCGCTCGCCAATCGTATCTATGTGATCAAATGCAACCGATTCCAGCCAGGCAATGCCGATATGGATACGGTCGGTGTCGCCGCGCCCCGGCAACGGCAGCTCCTTGCCCTTCGGCGCGCCGGTGCCGACGAATACGGCGTCAAAGCCGCCCTGGTCGAGCAGCATGCGCATGCTGGCGACCGGCGTGCCCAGGCGCAGATCGGCGCCCATGTCGACGATGTAGCCGATTTCCTCGTCCAATACCTGTGCCGGCAGCCGGAATGCGGGAATATTGGTACGCATCAGTCCGCCGGCAATCATGTACTGCTCGAATATCACGACTTCGTAACCGAGCGGCAGCAGATCATTGGCAACGGTCAGTGTCGCCGGGCCGGCACCGACGCAGGCGACGCGTCTGCCATTCTTCTGCGCCGGCGCCTTCGGCAACCGGTGCCTTATATCGTCGCGCAGGTCGGACGCGACCCGTTTCAGCCGGCAGATGGCGACCGGTTTCTGCTCCACCCGGCCGCGCCGGCAGGCCGGTTCGCAGGGCCGGTCGCAGACCCTGCCGAGGATGCCCGGAAAGACATTCGACTCGCGATTCAGCATGTAGGCGTCGCCGTACTTTCCGAGCGCAATCAGCCGGATGTACTCGGGCACGTCCGTATGCGCGGGGCAGGCCCACTGGCAATCCACCACTTTGTGGTAGTAGTCAGGGTCGCTCGTGTCGGTCGGCTGCATCAGCTTGGATTACCGCGCGGATGGACGTCCAGCCAGTATACCGGCCGCCAGCCCGGGACCGGCAGCCGCGTCATGCCGTCTCAGGCCTCGACAGCGCGCCGGCCGACGAGTTCTGCGATGCGGGTCGCAGTCAGCAGGGCGCGCAGGCCATCTTCCCCGGAAACGACCGGCGGGCCACCGCCTGAAATGGCGTCCAGGAATGACTCGATCTCCGCCAACAGGGCATCGCCCTGCTCGAAACTGCGCTCCTCGACATCCACCTTTGGCGGCACGCCCTCTTCGATCAGCGCCGGTCGGCGCACGACGGTCAGCAGCTTCTGCTGAAGATCGATCGACAGATAGGCGTCGGTCTGGAAAACGCGCAGTTTGCGCTCCGACTTCAGGCTGATGCGGCTCGCAGTGACATCGGCGACGCAGCCGTTTTCGAAGCGGATCCGGGCATTCGCGATGTCGATCTCGTCGCTGAAAACCGGGGCGCCGACCGCATCGATCGAGGCGATCGGGGAATGCACGACATTCTGGATCAGGTCGATATCGTGAATCATCAGGTCGAGCACCACGCTGACATCGGTGCCGCGCGGCTTGAATGGCGCGAGGCGGTTCGATTCGATGAAACGCGGGTTCAAGAGTTCGCCTGCGACGGCGAGAATCACGGGATTGAAACGCTCCAGGTGCCCCACCTGCAGCACGCGCCCGCACTCCGCTGCCAATGCGATGAGTTCGCGTGCCTCGGTTTCAGTCGTCGTGATCGGCTTCTCGAGCAGCACATGCGAGCCCGAGCGCAGGAAGTCGCGTGCCAGCGCATGGTGCGTCGCGGTTGGTGTCGCCACGCTGACGGCGTCGGTCCGGCCGAGCAGTTCACGGTGGTCGGCGAACACCGCGACGCCGAGCTCCGCGCCGATGCGTTCGCGCGCTGCGGCGTCGGGATCGACCACGCCCACCAGATCGCAGCGCGGGATCACCGAATACTTCTGGGCATGGAAGCGGCCAAGGTAACCGGCGCCGATGACGGCGCACCTCAGCCGTCTCATCGCCAGGGTCCACGCTCACGATTCCAGCGGCTGCGGCGCCGGTAGCGGTTGCGCATGCGCAGGACTGCCATGGCGTAAGCGATGCTGGCGACGGCGAACACGAGCACCGCCGCGAAACCCGCGTCCAGTGATCCCGCTGCCCAACTGCGCGCAACAACGAGCAATGCCGCGAACAGCCCAAGCGCCAGCGCGCCGTACGGCTTCATTTCATAAAGCGGTTCAGGCCACCAGATTCTAAACATCGATGTATGCGACCCCGGCCAACCCCGGCGCTGGCCGCCAGTATAACCGCGCAAGCCGGGACCTTGCCGCGCGCTGGTCGGCCCGTCAGACTTGAACTGATGGCCGTCAATGGACTCATTTCCAGCTCCCTCAGGAAGTTATCGCCGGTCTGGCGCCGCGAACTCGGCTTCTTCGTCCTGCTGACCGGTTTCGGGCTGCTGGTACAGCCCTTCCTGATCTATCTGGCCGGTGTGCTGACACTCGGGCCCTACGAGGGCGGCCTGCTGGCATTCCTGGGCGCACTGATGGCTGCGGTATTCACGGCCAAGCCGTCGGCCTGGCTGCTCGTGATCGGGCCTTACCTGCTGTTCACGGCGGTTCGATTCCTGACGCGGCCGTTCCGGCGCCAGGACTGATCCCGCTCAGTCGCGCCGGCCGCGACTCGCTGCTGTCGCGTCCCTGGCGGCCCGGAACTCGTTGCCCTCGTACCATTCGGGCCAGGATTTCTGATTTGCGACTTTCGCCCCCACCTCGAACAGCAGTCTGAGATCCTCGATCGTCCCGCCGACGTCCCAGGATGCCTGGTACTCGTCGCCCGGCTTGTGATAACGCGAGGCGTAGTACTCGTCGTAGCGCGCCAACCCGGCACCCGGCGACCCGTCGCGCAGCGTCGTGCCCGACTTGATGTAGAGCGCCGGCACACCGGCCTTGGCGAAATTGAAATGATCGGAACGGTAGAAGTAGCCGGCTTCCGGGCGCCGATCAGGCATCAACGTGCGGCCCTGGGATTTCGCCGCCGCCGCCAGCAGGTCCTCGAGCTGGGATGCCCCGAAGCCGACCACCTCGACGTCCCTGGCACGCCCGAGCGGGACCAGTGCATCGAGATTGATGACCGCCGCCGTCTTCGCCAGCGGCGCCAGCGGCTGCTCGGCGTAGTGCTCACTGCCGATCAGGCCCGACTCCTCGGCCGTCACCGCGAGGAACATCACGGACCGCGCCGGGCCGGGGATCATTTCGCGAAATCCCCGGGCAATCGTCAGGATGCCGGCGATTCCGGATCCATTATCCACGGCGCCATTGAAGATATTGTCACCGTCGAGCGCCGGCGAACGCCCCAGATGGTCCCAGTGCGCAACGTAGATGACATATTCATCCGGACGATCCTTGCCCGGCATGACTGCCGCCAGATTTGGCGAGCTGGCGCGCCGGATCACATTCTGCACACCGCCCGATGCCGTCACCCCGAGCGGCACCGGGCGAAAGCCGCGCTGCGCCGCCAGAGCCATCATCGCGTCGAGGTCCAGGCCGGCCAGTTCCATCAATTGGCGCGCACGGTCAAGCGTGATCCAGCCCTCGAGCGCCGTGCGGCCGGCATTGCCATCGGCGCGGTCGGCATGGAACTGCGGGCCCGACCAGCCGTTCCGGACTACCTCCCAGTCATAGGCCGCCGGCGCCGTGTCGTGAATGATGATCGCGGCCGTCGCGCCCTGGCGTGCGGCTTCCTCGAACTTGTAGGTCCAGCGACCGTGATAGGTCATCGCCTGGCCGCGGAACAGGGTCGGGTCACCGGTTGCGAATCCGGGATCGTTGACCAGGATCAGCGCCGTCTTGCCCCGCATGTTGATGCCCGCGTAGTCGTTCCAGCCATATTCTGGCGCAACGATGCCATAGCCTACGAATACGACCGCGCTGTCCTCGATCGAGGATTCTGGCCGCACCCGACGCGTACCGATCACCATGTCGTCCCCGAAGGCCAGCGTCATGCCGCTGGCACCCCTGGCAAACGAAAGCTTCGCGTCGGTGGCGGTGATCTCGACCAGCGCGACTTCCTGGCGAAAGCTGCCCCCGGATACCGGCTGCAGTCCCAGCTCCAGGAACTCCCGCTCGAGATACTCGACCGTGCGCTGCTCACCCGGCGTACCGGGGGCACGGCCCTCCATTTCGTCGGCGGATATTCCCTCGACCAGGCCGCGAAAGGCGGATTCCGTGATCGCTTCCGCGGCCTTCTTGATGCCCTTGTCGGATGCGCCGCAGGCGGTTGAAGCCATGGCAACAAACAGAGTTGCGAACAGGAGTCTCGCCGGTCGGTCAAATCGCATCATGAGTACCTCTTGCTGCCGCTTTGGACGCGCTTCAGGTGGCCTGCTGCGGCCAGTAATACCAGCCCAGCATCAAGAG
>JBAQWM010000072.1:0-1854 GCA_049298915.1 Steroidobacteraceae bacterium
GGCTGGGCCGGGCGAGCAGGTCGGCCGGCGCCCGATAGACACTGCCGCTTGCAACCGCTGCGAGTCCGCCGAAGCGCGCCCAGTACTCGCCGGGGTCGCCGTCATCGGTGGACATGATCACCTGTGGCGCCCGTGCCAGCACCGATTCCAGGTCCACCGGCAGCGCGAGTGCCGTCGCATCGGCGAAGACATTCGCACCGCCGCACAATTCGACGATTTCGCTGATCAGGTGGCCACCGCTGACGGTGAAGAGCGGCGCATCGTCGATCTGGATGAACACGCGGAGTTGCGGGCGATCCCGGTACCGGGCCCGCAGGGCGGCGATCTGCGAGCGGAATGCGGCGGCTGCCGCCCGCGCGATTTCCACCGTGCCTGCCATGGCGCCCAGCGTCTCGAGTCCCACCGCGATGTCGTCGAGCTTCAGCGTCGGAATGCCGACCACACGGATGCCGAGGCTTTCCAGCCGCGCACGTACGTCGAGCGGCGTGCCGGATTCCCAGATCACGGCGACCGTCGGCGCGAGCGCCACGATGCGCTCGTAATCGAGACGGAACGCATCCCCGATCCGCGGCAGGGACTTCGCCGCTTCCGGATAGTCGCTGTACTCGCTGACCGCGACGAGTTGTGCGCCGGCGCCGGCGTCAAACAGCAGTTCCGTCAGATTCGGCGCGACACTGATGATGCGTTCGCCGCCGGAAGGCGGCCTGTCCGCCGTACATGCCACGAGCCAGGCGGCGATCAGGACCGGCAGTAGCCTCAGGCGACCCATGCGCCGAGCGACAGGAGCGCGATCATCGTCAGCCAGATCAGGAGCGAGCGGCGGATCAGGCGCAGTGCGCCCTCCACCGGGGCGGCGACCGCCGCTCCCCTCGCATCGATCTTTGCGATCGCCCCGCGACCCGCCAGCACCAGCAATAAGTCGTTCCGCTCCAGCATGCGACCGACCGCGTCGGCGGCGCGGCCCATTTCAAGGCGCGCTTCCTCGAAGCTGCCGGCTATCGCGTAACTCAGGGCCACCAGGCGGGCGGGCAGCCAGGCCAGCAGGAAATGAATGCGCTCGAAAGCGCTGGCGGCCGAGGGCCGCGCGGTGGCGTCCGCGATCGAGGCGCGTCGCAGCAGGTCGCTGGCGCGAAACAGCCAGGCCGCCACCGGCCCGAGCCCCGTCGGTCCCAGCAGCACGAACCAGAACAGCACGCCGAACAGTCGATTGTTGGCCTGGACGAATGCGGCCTCTTCGACACTCTCAGCGCGCGCCTCGCGGCGCTGCGCGGCATCGTGTTCGATGATGCTGGTCGCGGCGGCCTGCGCGCGCGCCGCATCGCCGGCTGTCTCGGCCGTGATGTAATCCTCCAGTTCCTGGTCGAGATCGCGCGGACCAAGCGAAAAAACCAGCACCAGCGCGGCGAATATCACCCAGCTCACGGGCGGCAGCCATCGATCGAGTGCGACCGCCGCAATCGCCACCGGTAGCGCGAGCAGCAGCAGGCCGGCAATGCAGCCGATCACCTGGATGGTAGCGCCCGAGTCGGCGATGCGGGTTCTGAGCCAGCCGTAGTACCCGGCCACCCAGCCCGACTCGCGCAGATGCAGCGCATGCCAGAGCGCGCGCTCGAGCAGCAATGCGAGCACTACCGCGATGAGTGTCATGACACAGCCTCGCGCCGCATCGGTGCGCCCCGGGCGGCAAGCTCACGATCGAGGCGTCTCCAGTCGAAGGCCGGACCGGGATCCGTCTTGCGCCCCGGCGCGATGTCGTTGTGACCGGCAACGGCGCCCGCGGCAAGCGCGGGATAGCTCTGCTGCAGCGCCGCGATCACCTCCGCCAGCACCGGGTATTGCCGGTCGTCGTAGGGC
>JBAQWM010000073.1:0-19215 GCA_049298915.1 Steroidobacteraceae bacterium
CGCCGCAATCGCCTGGGCTGCCGGCCAGCCGCTGGAAATTGTCGATGTCGATCTGGATGGCCCGAAAGCGAGCGAGGTGCTGGTCGAAATCAGGGCGACCGGCATCTGCCACACCGACGAATTCACCCGGTCGGGCGCCGATCCGGAGGGGCTCTTCCCGGTGATCTTCGGCCACGAGGGTGCGGGTGTCGTGGTCGATGTCGGGGCCGGCGTCAAATCGTTGAAGAAAGGCGATCACGTCGTCCCGCTCTACACGCCGGAGTGCCGCGAGTGCAAGTCCTGCCTGTCGCGCAAGACCAATCTGTGCACTGCGATCCGCGCCACACAGGGCAAGGGCGTGATGCCGGACGGCACCAGCCGGTTTTCGCTCGATGGCAAGAAGATCCATCACTACATGGGCTGCTCCACATTCTCGAACCACACCGTGCTGCCGGAGATCGCGCTCGCGAAGATCCGCGAGGACGCGCCATTCGACAAGGTCTGCTACATCGGCTGCGGCGTGACGACCGGTATCGGCGCCGTCATCAATACGGCGAAAGTGGAGGCCGGCGCCAATGTGGTGGTATTCGGGCTTGGAGGCATCGGCCTGAATGTGATCCAGGGCGCGCGCATGGCGGGCGCCGGCAGGATTGTCGGGGTCGACATCAATCCGCGGCGCAAGGCGCTCGCCGAGCGCTTCGGCATGACGCATTTCGTGAATCCGAAGCAAGTCGAAGGGGATCTGGTTGCGCATCTGGTCGCACTGACCGACGGCGGCGCCGATTACAGCTTTGAATGTGTCGGCAATGTCGACTTGATGCGGCAGGCGCTGGAATGCTGCCATCGCGGCTGGGGCGTATCTGTCATCATCGGCGTCGCCGGCGCCGGCCAGGAAATCCGGACTCGCCCGTTCCAGCTCGTCACCGGGCGGGTGTGGAAGGGGACGGCATTTGGCGGTGCGCGCGGGCGCACGGACGTGCCCAGGATCGTGGACTGGTACATGGAAGGCAGGATCAACATCGACGACCTGATCACGCACACGATGCCGTTGAACAGGATCAACGATGCATTCGACCTCATGCACAAGGGCGAATCCATCCGCAGCGTCATTACATTCTGAAACCGCAGCAGGGGGCAATATGGCCGTAAAGATCCATCCGTCCGTCGATAACGGCGTCAAGCCTGGCACCAGGGGATTCAAGGGCGGCACGCTCCACTGCAAGTGCACCAGTGCGCCGGTCACGGTGGCGCTCGCGAGCGACGTTGCCTTCAATCACGCCTGCGGATGCAGCAAGTGCTGGAAACCGGAAGGCGCCGCATTCTCGGTCGTCGCGGTGGTCGGCCGCGACAAGCTCTCGGTCAAGGCGAACGGGCAGAAACTGAAGATCGTGGATGCGAGTGCGGCGATCCAGCGCCACGCATGCACCGGCTGCGGTGTCCACATGTACGGCCGCATCGAGAACAAGAATCATCCATTCTACGGCTTCGATTTCGTGCACGTGGAGCTTTCAAAGGACAAGGGCTGGGCAGCACCGGAATTTGCGGCCTTCGTCTCCTCGATCATCGAGACCGGCAGCGCGAAGCCGGACGAGATGCCCGCGGTGCGGGCGCGCCTGAAGGAACTGAAACTGGAGCCCTACGATTGCCTGTCGCCCCCGCTGATGGACGCGATCGCCACGCACACGGCGAAAGCCAGGGGTGCACTCAGGGCCTAGCAGGTGACGGCTCCAGTCGCCGCGTTCGACAGGAACAATACGATCAGCCGGCACCGCGCCTTCGGCGGTGCCGTCAGCTTTCATCGCCACGATTCCGCCGAAACGGCGTGCGCGATGCGATTTTCGGTGTTTCTGCCGCCGCAGGCCGGGAGCGGCAAGGTGCCGGTGCTCTATTACCTGGCTGGTCTTACCTGCACCGACGAGACCTTCATGATCAAGGCGGGCGCCCAGCGCGTGGCGGCGGAGCTCGGCCTTGCGATCGTCGCACCCGACACGAGCCCGCGCGGCGTGCCGCTGCCAGGCGACAGCGAGAACTGGGACTTCGGCGTGGGCGCGGGCTTCTATGTTGACGCGACCATGCAGCCCTGGTCGCAGCACTATCGGATGTACTCCTATGTCAGCCGCGAATTGCCGGCGCTGGTCGCCGCGAATTTCCCGGTCGATCCGCAGCGCCAGGGGATCTTCGGTCATTCGATGGGCGGCCATGGTGCGCTCGCGATCGCATTCAGGAATCCCGACCGGTTCAGGTCGGTATCCGCCTTCGCGCCGATCTCGGCGCCAGTGCAATGTCCCTGGGGACAGAAGGCATTTGGAGGCTATCTCGGCCCGGATCGGGACGCCTGGCGCGCCTATGACGCCAGCGAACTCATCCGCGGGCTCAAGTCGGTCTCAGGACGGCCGCCGCTGCTGGTGGACCAGGGGCTGGCCGATCCTTTCCTGGCCGAACAGCTCCTGCCGGAACAACTGGAGCGGGCCTGTGCCGAGCGCGGGTACCCGCTGACATTGCGTCGCCATGCGGGTTACGACCACGGCTACTACTTCATCGCGAGCTTCATCGAGGAACATCTGCGTCACCATGCGCGGACGCTTTCGGCCTGAGACCGGGCCGCGGCCGGATTTCGCGCGGCTCGACACCGGGTGCGAAGCAGCGATGATGTTCTTCGGCGAGCGCCACCGCCAGTTCCGGCAATGGGCGATATCGGTGTATGAACTCGGCCGGCATGCGCCTGGGCCTGCCACTGTCGAGATCTGCGCAGACGTAATGCAGCAACCCTCTCAGGAGCGTGCCGTCATCCGCCGGGCGGCGGATCTGGAAGCGCCGGTCGACCCGCAGGCGCGCGTCCGAATATACGAGCCAGGTGCCGACCTCCAGCGTTTCGCGCGCGAATGCCGGCGCGAGATAATGCAGCTGGCTGCGCCACACCACCATGCCGCGTCTCGTCATGACGCAATGCGCCGGTGTCAGGCCGAGCGCCGAGGAATGCGCCCAGGCCGCTTGGTCCAGCCAGCGCAGGTAGACAGAATTGTTGACATGCCCGTAGGCGTCGATATCCGGGTCGGCGGCGGTGACCAGATGGATGAATGGCGCCGGCAGGTCCCAGACCGCCGTCACCGGTAGAGGATCCTCATGACGGCCCGGAACATCCGGCCGTAGGGCGGCATCAGCAATCGCGAAGCGCTCAGGCGTCGATCGTAGAAAACAGGCTTCAGCTTGGAAAAACTGTCGAAGCCCGATTTGCCGTGGTAATGGCCCATGCCGCTCTGACCGACGCCGCCGAATGGCAGGTCTTCCTGCAGCACATGAAAAGCCGTGTTGTTGACGGTGACGCCTCCGGAAACGGTCTCCGTCAGGACCCGGTCGAGGATTTCGCCCCGCTCGCCGAAGTAGTAGAGCGCAAGTGGCCTCGGCCTCGCGTTGACATAGGCGATCGCGTCATCGATCGAGCCGTAGCTGATGACAGGCAGGAGCGGGCCGAAGATCTCCTCCTGCATCACCCGCATCTCGTCGCGTACACCGGTAATCGCGAGCGGCATCATGCGCCTGCGTTCCGCGTCGGCCGGGTCCGGATGCAGTGCATGGAGCGTGGCGCCGCGGCTCCGTGCGTCCTCGACGCTCGCTGCGAGCCGACGGAACTCGCGGTCGCTGATGACTGACGTGTACTGCGGATTGGTGGCGAGCGTCGGGTAGAATTCGCGGGTCGCGGCGCGGCAGGCATCCAGGAACCTGTCGATATCAGGCTTTGGCACCAGCACGTAATCCGGCGCAACGCAGGTCTGGCCGGCATTGAGCAACTTTCCGAATATGATCCGGCGCGCGGCCTCCTCGAGGTCGAATCCGTCGGTAACGATTGCTGGCGACTTGCCGCCCAGTTCGAGTGTTACCGGTGTCAGATTTGCGCTCGCGGCCTTCATGACCTCGCGACCGGTAGCGGTCGAGCCCGTGAACAGCAGGTGATCGAATGGCAACGCCGCGAATGCGCGCGCCACGGCCGCATCGCCATTGACGACCATGACTTCGTCCGCGGCGAAGGTCGCCGCAATCAGCGACTCAAACAGGGTTCCGAAGCGCGGCGTGTACTCCGACATCTTCAGCATGACCCTGTTGCCGGCGGCGAGCGCGGCGGTCAGCGGCGAGGCCGCGAGATATAAAGGGTAATTCCACGACACGATGATGCCGATCGCACCCAGCGGCTGGCGCATCAGGCGGGCACTGCCCGGCAGGCTCCACCAGGCAACACTGCGGCGTTCCGTCCGCATCCAGCGCCGCAGGCGCCGGCGCGCGTAGCCGATGCCGTCGACACTCGTGAACAACTCGAAGAACAAGGTTTCCTGGTGGGCGCGACTGCCGAAATCCGCGCCGATCGCGTCGCGGATCGCAGCATCGTTGGCGCGCAGCATCCGCCGCAGCCGGTCGAGCCGGTCCCGCCGCGTCGCGATCGATGGAAATGACTCGGCATCGAATGCGCGGCGCTGCAGTGCGAAGGCCTGCGACAACTGGGCCGGATGGGCAACCAGACGGTTGGGATCGTGCGCCGTGGCCATGCAGGGTATTCTAAGCGGATAATCGCACCCCGTGCCGGTGGCGGAGGGAGGACTAGTGAAGATCGGCTGTCCGAAGGAGATCAAGGTCCACGAGTACCGCGTAGGGCTGGTGCCCGCCGGCGTCCGCGAATTGGTAGCTGCCGGTCACCAGGTCCTGGTCGAGACCGGCGCGGGTGCCGGAATCGGCATTGGCGACGACGCGTATCGGACTGCGGGAGCCGGCGTACAGCCAGACGCGAAGTCAGTGTTCGGCGCGGCTGAATTGATCGTGAAGGTCAAGGAGCCCCAGCTCGCGGAATGCGAAATGCTGCGCCGCGGGCAGGTGCTGTTCACCTATCTGCACCTGGCGGCGGATGCCGCGCAGGCGCAGGCACTGGCAAAGTCGGGCGTGACGGCCATTGCCTACGAAACCGTGACGGCGCCGGACCGATCGCTGCCGCTGCTTACCCCGATGAGCGAGGTGGCCGGCCGGATGTCGATCCAGGTCGGAGCAACGGCGCTGCAGAAGGCAAATGGCGGCTTTGGCGTGTTGCTTGGCGGTGTGCCGGGGGTGGCGCGGGCCCGGGTCGTGATTCTCGGCGGCGGCGTCGCCGGAACCAATGCGGCACAGATGGCCGTTGGTCTCGGCGCACATGTCACGATCGTGGATCGCTCGCTGCGCAGGCTGCGCGAACTCGACGCGCAATTCGGCAATACGATCGAAACCGCGTATTCGACGACCGAGTCGATCGAGCGGCTCGTGACACAGGCCGATCTGGTGATCGGCGCGGTGCTGGTAACCGGCGCCGCGGCGCCCAGACTGGTGACCCGGGACATGGTGCGGCGGATGGAGAAGGGGGCCGTGCTCGTCGACATATCGATCGACCAGGGCGGCTGTTTCGAGACCAGCAAGCCGACGACGCACGCCGACCCGACCTATGTCGTGGATGGTGTCGTGCATTACTGCGTGACGAACATGCCTGGTGCGGTTCCGCGCACTTCGACCTTCGCGCTGACCAATGCGACGATTCCGTACGTGCGGGCGCTCGCCGACCATGGCTGGCGCAAGGCGCTCGAGCGCGACGCAGGCTTCGCTGCCGGGCTCAATGTGCACGAAGGTGCGATCACGCACGAAGCGGTGGCACGGGCGCTGGGCATGAACTTTCGCCCACTGGCCTGAGCGGGCGGGTCAGAAGCCGGAATCGGGAATGGCGAGCGCGGTGTCGTCCAGCGAGCGCAGCAGCTCGAGATGCGGCCTGACGCGCGGCAGGTCATGGCGGAAGAAGAACCGGCAGGCAGCGAGCTTGCCGCTGTAGAAGTCATGGTCGGTTGCGGAGGCCAGGCCACGCGTTGCCGCAAGGGCCTGGGCGAGCCAGCGCCAGGCGACGACCACATGACCGAGACTGTCCAGGTAGAGCGTCGCATTGGCCAGCGCGCGTTCGGGAGCCTTCGCCATGGCTGCGACCAGCACTGCCGTTGTTCCCGCGATTTCTTCCAGCGCCGTCGACAGCGCTACGGCGTATTCGGCGAGTTCTGATTCAACGCGCGCCAGCTCGACAGTCTCTGCGATCCGCGCGGCGAGCGCGCGCAGTGCCGCGCCGTTCTTGAGCGGGATCTTGCGGCCCAGCAGGTCGAGACCATGGATGCCGTGGGTACCCTCGTGAATGTGATTCAGGCGATTGTCCCGGTACAGGCGTTCGACCGGGTAATCGCGGGTGTAGCCATAACCGCCCAGCACCTGGATCGCGAGCTTGTTGGCCTCGAGGCAGAATTCGGAGGGCCAGGACTTCGCGATCGGCGTCAGCAGTTCCAGCAGCAGGTTCAGGTTTTCCCGCTCGGCAGGGTCCGCGGCGCAGCGTTCCTCGTCGTTGAGCCGCGCGCAGTAGAGCACCAGCGCCAGACCGCCCTCGACCCAGCATTTCTGGGCCAGCAGCATCCGTCGCACGTCGCCATGGCGCAGGATCGGCACCGGCGGCGTATTCGGGTCCCGGGCGCCGGCGGGCCGGCCCTGGGGGCGTTCGCGCGCATAGGCGAGTGCATGCAGATAGCCGGCATAGCCCAGGGCAACGGCATTCATGCCGACCCCGATGCGCGCCGCGTTCATCATCTGGAACATGTATCCGAGGCCGTGGTGCGGCAAGCCGACGAGTTCCGCGCGGCAGCGGCCCTGCTCGCCGAATGACAGCACGCAGTTGACGGTGCCGCGCCAGCCCATCTTGTGATTGATGCCGGCGAGACGCACGTCGTTGTCCGGACCGACCGTGCCGTCCTCATTGATCCGGTCGCGCGGCACGGCGAACAATGAAATGCCGCGCACGCCCGCGGGGCCGCCGGGAATCTTGGCGAGCACCAGATGGACGATCGTTTCTGCGAGCTCGTGATCCCCGCCGGAGATCCACATCTTGCTGCCGCTCAGCAGATAACTGCCGTCGTCCCGGGGTACGGCCTGGCAGCGGATATCTGCCAGTGAGGAACCCGCATGCGGCTCCGAGAGGCACATGGTTCCCGTGAAGCGGCCGGCCAGCATCGGGCGCGCGATCCGTCTGCGCTGATCGGGATTGCCAAAGCTGATCAGCAAATTCGCGGCGCCCGCCGTCAGGGTCGAATACGAAAGAAATGCGACATTGGCGCTTCCGAACACTGCCGACGTCGCTTTGGTAATCAGCAGTGGCAGCTGCATCCCGCCGTCCGCGGTGTCAAAGCTCGCAGCCGTGAACGCGGCCTCATTGTAGGCCGTGAATGCCTGTTTTGTTTCCGGGATCATCCAGACCCTGCCGTCCTCGATCCGCGGTTCCTCGGCATCACAGCTGGCGGCGTATGGCTCGAAGCGTTCTTCGGCAATCCGGTACGCGCTGTCGATCACACCATTGAAAACCTGGCGGTCATGCTCCCGGTATCGCGGCAGCCGGCACAGGCTCGCGGCATCCAGCACTTCGAATACCTGAAAGTCGAGGTCGCGGCGCGGTATCGTCATGGCGGAATCCGGCACAGGCGCAGTGGCGCGCCGGCCTGATTGTAACGGGCGGCGACTCTGGCAGCCCGCCGGAGTGCTAGGATCCGGGCGGCGGACGCATTGGCCTGACGGGGGAATGCAGATTGTCCGAAGACTTTTTCGACTTGAGCGGCCGCGTGGCGCTGGTGACCGGCGGGAGCCGCGGCATCGGTCGCGCGATCGCCATGCTGCTGGCGCGGCACGGTGCGGAAGTTGTCGTCAGCAGCCGCAGACTCGCGGGCTGCGAAGCCATCGCCAGCGAGATCCGCGCGGCCGGCGGCACGGCTTCGGCGCTTGCCTGCCACATGGGTGATGTCGATCAGATCGTCGCGGCATTCCGCGCAATCGACGCGCGCCACGGGCGCATCGACATCCTCATCAATAACGCGGCGACCAATCCCTATTTCGGCCCGACCGTGGACATGGAAATTGCCGCGTTCCAGAAGACGGTCGACGTCAATATCCGCGGCTTCTACTTTGCCTCGATCGAGGCGGGTCGCCGCATGATCGGCCAGGGCAAGGGCGCGATCGTCAATATTGCATCCGTCAACGCGTTCCGGCCGATGGATGGCCAGGTGATCTATTCAATGACCAAGGCGGCGATCATCAACATGACGCAGGGGCTGGCCCGGGAATGGGGCCGCAGCGGCGTACGCGTGAATGCGCTCGCTCCGGGACTGGTCGAGACGAAGTTCGCAGCCGCAGTGCACGGCGACACGAAACGGCGGGCGATCGCCGAGGGGCTGACGCCGCTCGGACGCATCGCACAGCCGGAGGAGATCGCAGGCGCGGCACTTTACCTGGTCTCCGACGCGGCCTCGTTCACGACCGGCAGTTGCCTCACGGTGGATGGCGGCTGGCTGGCCTGAATGAGCCGGTTCTACCTGGTGCGCCACGGGCAGGCGGCCTTCGGTGCCGAGGACTACGACCGGCTGACGGAAAACGGGCAGGCACAGTGCCGGCAACTCGCACGGCACTGGCGCGCGATCGGACGCCGGGTCGACGTGGTTTATGCGGGCACATTGAGACGGCAGCGCGAATCGGCCGAGGCATTCGCGGAGGCGGCAGCTGAGCAGGGTGGTCCTTCCTTCAAGGTGCAGACGCTGCCGGGCATCGAGGAGTACGATCATCTGGCCCTGCTGGCCGCGCACGACGGCATGGGCGGGACACCGGACGCCAGCACCGATCGCCGCGCATTTCATCACCGGCTGTCACTCGCACTCAGGGCCTGGGCCGCCGCTGAGCTGCGCGGTGTCGAGCCATTCGGCATTTTTCGCGATCGCTGCGGGGCGGCGCTCACGACACTGATGCGCGCTACCGGCCGCGGCCGCAGCGCCGTACTGTTCGGCTCGGCCGGATCGCTCGCAGCAGCGATGCAACCCGCCCTCGGAATGGCCGACTGGGACCTGCTGCGGCTCAAACTGACATTCTTCAACACCGGCGTCAGCTGCTTGCTGTTCGACGGCGAGACGATCACGATCGAATCCCTGAACTCGGTGAGCCATCTGGAGCGACCGGCGTTCACGCAATTGATAACGCACCGCTGATCCAGGGGATCGCGCTGATGGATTTCCAGCTTGAACCTGCCAGGCAGAATATCGTCAACCGGGTTCGCGATTTCGTCGACCGCGAATTGTTGCCGCTCGAGAGCGCATTCCTGCAGTCCGGTTTCGGCCCGCTGAAGCAGCTGCTCGACGGGAAGCGCGCCGAAGTCAGGAAGCTCGGACTCTGGGGGCCGATCTATCCGCGCTCGCATGGCGGACTCGGTCTCGATCTGTTGACGCATGGACTGATCTCGGAGGTACTCGGGCGCTGTCCTCTCGCGCACTATGTGTTCGGCTGCAACGCGCCGGATGCCGGCAATGTCGAACTGCTGCATGAATTTGGCACGGTCGAGCAGAAACGGCGCTGGCTCACGCCGCTGGTCGCGGGAGAAATACGGAGCTGCTTCGGGATGACCGAACCGGGCAACAGCGGCGCGAATCCGCTGATGCTGGAGACCCGCGCGAAGCTCGAAGGCGACAGCTGGATCCTGAATGGCCGCAAGTGGCTCACGACCGGCGCTGAAGGCGCCAGCGTCTGCATCGTAATGGCCGTAACCGATCCCGACGGGCCGCCATACCAGCGGGCCAGCATGTTCCTGGTGCCGACCGACAGCGCCGGTTACCGGCTGCTGCGCAATACCCCCGTCATGGGGAATTCCGGCACGGACCTCTTTTCACACGGCGAGATCGCGTTCGAGGACTGCCGTATTTCCGCCGCTCAGCTGCTCGGCCAGCGCGGATCCGGTTTCAGTCTCGCGCAGTCACGGCTCGGGCCCGGGCGCATCCATCATTGCATGCGCTGGCTCGGCATCTGCGAACGTGCACTCGAGATGATGGTGGAGCGGGCGGCGACGCGGGTGATCGATCCGGATGGACGGCGGCTCGGCGACAGTGACATCGTGCGCGCCTGGATTGCCGAGAGCGCAGCGGAAATTCGCGCGGCCAGGCTGCTGGTGCTGCACACCGCATGGCGGATCGGCCATGCCGGTGCGAAGGCCGCGCGCGACCAGATCAGCATGATCAAGTTTCACGTCGCGGGTGTCCTCCAGAGGGTGGTGGACCGCGCCCTGCAGGTCCATGGCGGCCTCGGCATGACCGACTACACGCTGCTGGCCTGGTTCTACCGCGAGGAACGCGCGTCGCGCATCTATGACGGGCCGGACGAGGTGCACAAGATTGCGGTCGCGCGGCACATGCTGCGGGACCATGCAGGATGAGTCTGGTTGATCAGGCGGCACCGGTGCGTGCCGGCGCGTCCCTGGATCCCGAGCGACTCGGCAATTACCTTGCGAGGCACATGCCTGGCCTCGGGCTGCCACTGCGTGTCAGCCAGTTTCCTGCAGGATTCTCCAATCTCAGCTATCTGCTGAGCGCCGGGGGCAGGGAATTTGTCCTGCGACGCCCACCCCCCGGCACCCGGCCGAAAACCGGGCACGACATGCGGCGCGAGTTCCGGGTGCTCGGCGACCTGAGCGCGGGGTTCCCCCTGAGTCCGAAGCCCCTGCTTTTCTGCGCCGACGAATCCGTGATCGGCGCGCAGTTCTATGTGATGGAGCGGATCCGCGGGATCATCCTGCGCCGCGACTATCCGCCGGAGCTCGAAGCGACGCCGGCCCTGGTGCGTGCGCAGCAATGCGCCCTGGTCGACGGGCTCGCGAATCTGCACCGGCTCGATTACCGCTCGCTCGGGCTTGCCGACCTGGGGCGGCCGGAGGGCTATGCGGCGCGGCAGGTGCAGGGCTGGACCACGCGCTTTGCCGAGGCACGGACTGCCGGCGCGCCGCAGTCCAGCACACTGTCCGGCTGGCTTGCAGCCAACACGCCAGCTGAATCCGGTCGGGCAGCGCTGATCCACAATGACTACAAGCTCGACAATGTCGTGTTCGACGCGCAGCGGCCTGAACGGCTGGTCGGCGTGCTCGACTGGGAGATGGCGACGATCGGGGATCCGCTGATGGATCTCGGCTGCTCGATGGCCTACTGGGTCGAGGCCGGCGACGGGTCCGAAATGCTGGAGTCGCGGATGCTGCCGACAGAGCTCCCCGGCTCGCTCAGCCGGGCGGAAGTGCTCGACCGGTACGCAGCAGCGAGCAAACTCGCTGTCGGTGATTTTCGCTTCTACCGGGTGTTCGGACTCTACCGCCTGGCCGTGATTATCCAGCAGATCTACTACCGATACTTCCATGACCAGACCAACGACCCGCGATTCGCGGCACTCGGTCCGATGGTCCATGTGCTCATGCGGCGAGCGCTGGCCGAGGCGATGGCATGAAGGACACCGCAGCATCGTTCAGCGGGCATTCAGCCGTGGGGCAGGATGCTGCCAGAAGCTGGCAATTGCATGGCGGCCCATCATGCCCTATATACATGCGTGGCCGCCGGGAGCAATGGGCGATGAAAGTCCTCTGCAGTCATTGGCTCGTCGCGTCGCTAGCAGGCCTGTTGCTGGCCGGCGCGGCGATCGCCGGGGACGAGCGTCCAGAGAGCGACGAGAAATGCCTGGAACGCTGCGACATCGAATCGGACCAGTGCATGGCCGATTCCAATGGCGACCCTGACAAGATGCAGGCCTGCGACGACAAGTACAGCGACTGCCTGCAGGCCTGCCCTGCCTAGGCTGAACAGCCGCCTGCCGGCGGCTCCCTGGCAGCCATGCCGCGCGATCCGCGGGGCAGTTGAAAACTCATACTTTTCGTATATATTGCGCAGCCCGATACATGTCGGGTTTCTGGTGGATGTAATTGATTTCGTTGGGAATTCATCCGAATGAAAGAGCGCAATGATGAGTCCTTCGACCTCGAGGACGAGTTTCTTGGCGAGGCCAGCAGCGACCAGGATGGCGACCTGGACAAGCTGATCGTGGTCGAGAGGCGCCCCAAGGGGCCGCGCAGGCCCGTGCAGCAGTCCGCCTGGAGCAAGGTGGAAGACGTGCTGGCCGAACGCCGCCTGAGGCGCGAATTGTCCGAGTTCGATCCGGACTGAGTCTGACGAAAATCCCCAGGGGTTCCCCGACCGATCGCGACTGCTGGTGGCGCAGTGGCCGCGATGCCCTGATCGCGGCGCTGGGCGACAGGCAATGTGCCTACATTTACGATCTAGGAACGGTCGCGGCGCAGGCGCGAATGCTGTGCGCCATGCGCTCGGTGGCCCGGGTGTACTACGCGGTCAAGGCCAACCCGCACCCCGCGGTACTTCGGGTGCTCTCCGCGGAAGGCCTTTCGTTCGAATGCGTCTCCCCTGGCGAGGTCGAACGTGTGCTGCAGGCCGTCCCCGGTATCGCGCGCGGGCGCCTGCTTTTCACGCCCAATTTCGCGCCGCGTTTCGAATATCAAATGGCGCTGGATGAGGGTCTGCGTGTCACCGTGGACAATCTCCATGTGCTGCGCAGCTGGAACGGCATGTTCCGCGGCCGCGAAATATTCCTGCGCATCGATCCCGGGCGCGGCCGCGGCCATCACCGGAAAGTCCGCACGGCGGGAGTGCATTCGAAATTCGGGGTGCCACTGTTCGAGCTCGCGGAACTGCGACAGCACGCGCACCGCTGCGGCGCAACGATCGTGGGGCTTCATGCCCATACCGGCAGTGGTAATTTCGCCGTAGCCAGCTGGGTGGAGACTGCCCGCATTCTGGCCGGCGCCGCGAAGCATTTCCCGAGCGCCGGCGTGCTCAATATCGGAGGTGGCATCGGGGTTCCGGACCGGCCCGGCCGACGTCCGATCGATCTCGGGAAACTCGACGCGGCGCTCGGGCGGTTTCGTGTCGCGCATCCGGCGCTGGAGTTGTGGCTGGAGCCCGGCAGGTACCTGGTGGCCGCCGCGGGCGTGCTGCTGGCGCGCGTTACCCAGCTGAAAGGCAAAGGTGCAGTGCAGTATGTTGGCGTGGCGACCGGCATGAACTCGCTGATGCGGCCCGCGCTCTATGGTTCTCATCACGAGATCGTCAATCTGAGCCGGCTCGATCAACCGGCGGACATGCGCTGCACCGTCGTGGGCCCGATCTGCGAAAGTGGCGACATCCTGGGCCGGGATCGACTGCTGCCGCGCGCGGCCGAAGGCGACATAATGCTGATCGCCAATGCGGGCGCCTACGGCCACGTGATGGGCTCGGCCTACAATCTCCGCCCGCCGGCGGAGGAACTGACCATTCCACCGCGATGACCGAGGTCAGCCAGCGACACCACCTGCAGATGATGCTGATCAATGCGGTCTGGGGCTTCAATCTGGTCGCGATCAAGGTGGGCGTCGACCGGTTTCCACCCGTATTCCTGGGTTTCCTGCGGTTCCTGATCGTCGGGCTGCTGGTGCTGCCCTGGCTGCGCATCCGGCGCGGCGAAATGCGCTGGCTGCTGATCGCCGCGGTATTCGGCGGTGGCCTGCAATTTGCCGTCATGTACACGGGTGTCGCGCTGTCGCGAAACATGTCTTCCGTGGCGATAGCCGGGCAACTCGGCGTGCCATTCGCGACCATTCTTTCGGTGCTCGTGCTCGGCGAGCGCATCCGCTGGCGACGATCGCTCGGCATCGCCCTGTCATTCGCCGGGGTCGTCGTGCTCGGTTTCAATCCGCACGTCATGGAATCGTGGCAGGGTCTTGCGCTGATCGTACTGGGCGCATTCATCGGTGCAATCGGCCTCGTTGCGATCAAGCGCGTTCGTGAACTGAACGCCCTCGAACTGCAGGCCTGGCTTTCCTGGGGCAGCCTGCCGATTTTCCTGTGGCTCTCGTTGCTGGCGGAGGAGGGGCAGTTCGAAAGCCTGCGAAACGCCGACCTGACCGGCGTCGCTGCCGTGCTCTACTCGGCCCTGGCGGCGAGTCTATTCGCTCACACCGCCTACTTCGCCCTGGTCCATCGCTATCCGGTATCGCGTGTCGCCCCGCTCACCGTAATGGCCCCGGTATTCAGCGTGGCTTTCGCCGTCCTCTTTCTCGGCGACTTGCTGGAATGGCACATGATCATCGGCGGCGTGATGACCTTGACCGGCGTGGCGGTAATCGTCATGCGCGAGGGCAAGGCGGCTGGCGCCGGCAGCCTGGGTCCCGCCTGACCCGGGTCCGCCGCTTGCAGTCGGTTCTGCCAGCGGCTATGGTGGCCTTGCGACCGAAAAAGGGGATAACAGGGTCGGATATGGCGAATATCTATTCGGCGGGGCCATCGCGTCGGACTGCGGTATTTGTCGCGATCATCGTCCTGCATGTCGGTTTCTTCTATGCATTGAAGGCAGGGCTGGTCCGGGCCGGCTTGAAGCTGGTCCAGGATTTCTCGATCATCGATCTGCCGCCGCCACCGCCGCCGCCCGAAGACATGGACGAACCGCCACCGCCACCCCCGGTCGATATTCCGCCGCCCACGGTGCCGCCACCGCTGATCGACCTGCCCGTGTTCGAAGGTCCTTCGCATGCAATCACGGCGCGTGTCAGCGAGGCGCCACCGCCGCGCGCGCAGCCGCCGCCGCGCCAGGTGCAGATCACGCCTCCGCGGATCAAGGCCCGGGGCGACCGGATCGCAGCGGCGATCAATTCCTGCTACCCGTCGGCATCGCGCCGGCTGAGCGAGGAAGGCCGTGTGGTGGTGACGATCACGATCGATGCAGCCGGCAAGGCCGGGGCCATGAGTGTCGCCCAGACCAGCGGCTTCGAGCGCCTGGATGGCGCGGCCGAATGCGTGGTGCGCAGGCTGCCGTTTGACCCGGGCAAGCGTGACGGCCAGCCGGTTGAGGCACAGGCCACGCTGCCAATCGTATTCAAGCTGGAGTGACGCAGCGATAATCGTCAAGGACCGGGAGGCAGCGACACCGAACTGGTCGGGCGCGAGAGTCCGGATATCAAGAACCTGTTAAAGGAACTGCAGAATGGCAGCTGAAACCGGAATGACCGATAACCCCTACGGCATCCAGGCGCTCTGGACCCAGAGCGACTATGTCGGCAAGGGCGTGTTCGTCATCCTCATCGTGATGTCGCTATGGTCGTGGCTGGTGATGATCAACAAGTGGCTGGACCAGCGCACGCTCAGGAAGGTGGCCGCCGAAGCCGAGAAGGGCTTTTTCTCGGCCGGGTCGATGCAGGAAGGCATCGCCAGGCTGAAGGGCAAGATAAATCCCTTCCGCGACATCGCGCAGGATGGGCTCTCGGCCGTCGAGCATCATCGCAAGACCGCAGCGCGCGACGTCTCGAGCGGGGTCGAACTGGCCGACTGGGTACAGTCGCATATCGAGCGGCGCGCAAACATGCTGCAGTCGAGTCTGCAGAGCGGCATGGTGGTGCTCGCGTCGGTCGGCGCAACCTCGCCGTTTGTCGGCCTGTTCGGCACGGTGTGGGGCATCTACCACGCTCTGATCAGCATCTCGATCGCAGGGCAGGCATCGCTCGACAAGGTGGCCGGCCCGATCGGCGAGGCGCTGATCATGACCGCGATGGGCCTCGCGGTGGCGGTGCCGGCCGTGCTCGGCTTCAACGGCCTGCTGCGGGGCAACAAGGCCCTGATGGAGCGCGCAAACTATTTCGCGCACGATGTCCAGGCCGCACTGCTGGCGGGTTCGCGGGTTTCCGGGAAGTAAGCGATGGCCATTGCGGTTGGCAAGGATGAAGGCGAGCCGATGGTCGAGCCGAATGTCATTCCGCTCGTCGACGTCATGCTCGTGCTGCTGATCATCATGATCATCACGGTGCCGGTCATGATTCATGCGGTGAAGATCGACCTTCCAAAGGAGGTCAATCGGCCGACCGAAACGAAACCGGAAAACATCAATCTCTCGATTGATTTTGACGGCACCATCTACTGGAACGATAACGGGGTCGACAAGAGCGCGCTGTTGAACTATGTCCTCCAGGAAGCCGTCAAGGACCCCCAGCCGGAAATCCACATCCGGGCCGACAAGCGCGCCCGCTATGAGTACGTGGCCGATACCCTTTTCCTGCTGCAGCGCGGCGGCATGCGCAAGGTTGGCTTCATAGCGGAACGGCCCAAAAGCGAGTGAGCGCGCCGTCGGCGCGCGGCCCGGTCGATGCCAGCGGGCCCGCCACGGCGGGCCCTGTTTTTTTTGCAGGAAACTGGCTGAACAGGGGCTGAACCGGTTGATAAATTTCAGGCGCAGGAACCCGGCGCCGTTGCGGAAGTCCACTTGACACGGGGCCGGCGCAAGACAACCGGGCGGGTTTTGGGTTATAAACGCGCCCTCGCAGGCGAGCCTGCCGCAGGGCGATCCGAGGTAGGGGACGATGAAGGTAGAGCGTTGCAGCACCCAGTGGCTCATCGTGGCGGTCTCGACGGCCGTGATGGCGGCCGGATTGCCGGCTGGCGCATTGGCGCAATACCAGACGCCGCAGGCCGATACTGAAAAGGCCGCAAAACAGGAATCCCGTAAGAAAAAGAAGAAGGGCGAAGAAACCGCTCCTGCGCCCGGCGCCGATTTCAGCCCGGAGTTCCGCAAGCACGGGGCGACGGTCCAGAAATCGGTCAATGAAAAGCGCTGGGCCGATGTAATCGCCGGGCTGGCCACGCTCGAAGCACTGCCTGGCCTTAACGCTGATGACCTGCGGGTCATTGCGACCTGGAAGCTGCAGGCGACACAGGCGACCGGCGACATGGACGGATTCACGGCCGCGATCGAAACCTATCTGACGCAGGGTTACGCGCAGCCGGAACAGATCGGGCCGATGCACCAGCAGCTGGCGGCATACTACAACGGCAAGAAAGACCGCGAGAAAACGGTCCACCACTACCGGCAGTTCGTCGACGCGACCCCGGATGTCGATCCCGACGAGCTACAGACGCTCGGCAAGCTGTACCTCCAGAACGAGAAATACGCCGAATCGGCAATGTGGCTCGGCAAGGCAATCGAAGTCGTGAAGGCCCGCGGGACGCCTCCGGATGAGGCCTGGTTTCAGCTGCGCGATCGCTGCTACGTCGAGCTGGACGACCGCAATGCGCGGCTCGACAATCTCGAGGCACTGGTCGGTTACTATCCGAACAAGGAGTACTACAGCCGGATCGTCGCGGTGTACCAGCTGCAGACGAAGGACGATCGCACCATCATGTTGAATGCCTATCGCGTCGCGGTGGGCGATCCGTTGGGCGGGCTCGAAAGAGTTGGCGACTACCTCGGTTATGCCGATACCGCCCTCGCAGCGGGCAGCCCTGGCGAGGCCGCCAGGGGGCTGGAGCGCGGCATGAAGGAGGGAATCGTCCCGAGCGTCGGCAGCAACCAGGCAACCTTGCAGGAGGCGAAGGCGGCAGTGGCGACGGATCGCAAGAGTCTCCCCGGCGAATCGGTATCGGCCGCCAGGAATCCAAAGGGCGAGGTTGCCGTCAAGGTCGGACTCGGTTACTACAGCCTCGGGGACTACGAGAAAGCCGTTGAAATGATCCGCCTCGGCATCGGCAAGGGCGGGGTTGCGCGGCTCGATGATGCCAACATGCTGCTGGGGGCGTCACTCGTCGAACTGGGACGGAGCGACGAGGCCCGGGCCGCATTCGAGGCGGCGAGGGCCGCAGCGGGCGCAAATGCGCACATGACGCGCATCGCGGGGCTCTGGCTCTACCGCCTGGGACGCCAGGTTCCGGCCGCGGCAGGCAGCTAAGCAGGAGAGGAGTGATGCTCAAGACGCTGAATCTTCGTGCCAGCATGCTGGCGGCCGTGCTCGCGATTCCGCTCGTCGGCATCGGCTTTTTGGCGCTGACTTCGGACGCAATCGCAGAGGCGCCATCTGGTGGCTGGCGCAAGGAAGTTGCCGACAAGGTGAAAGGCGCGCAGGAGGCCGGTACCAAGGGGAATTTCAGCGAGTCCATACGCCTGCTGAAAGAAGCCAAGGCCAAGGCACCGTTGTCGCCGCAGGAAGAGCAGGGCGTCAACGAATACCTCATATATGCGGCGAGCAGCGCCAAGGACTACAAGCTGGTCCTGCAGACGGTCGACGAGCGTCTCGCGACCGGGCACGTCACGGGCGCCGACCTGGTTCGCAAGCTTCGGCTCAAGGCGACCACGCATTACACGATCGGTGATTATCGCGGCGCCGTGGCTGCGTACGACAAGCTGATTGCGACCCAGGGCTCAGCGACGGCTGACGACCTGATCCTGATGGGCAATTCCCAGCTCGCATTGCGGGACTACCGGGCGGCAATTCCGACGCTCGAGAAAGCCGTCGTCGCTGCGCAGAAAGCCGGCAAGCCGGCCGCGACGGTCGGCAAGCTGCTCGAGGGGCTGAATGTCTCGTACCACGAGACCAGGAACGACGCCAAGCGCATCGAGACGCTGCACCGGCTGATGACGGTCACGCCGAAGGCGAGCGTCTTCAAGCAGCTCGAAAGCGCTTACGTGCTTCAGTCGCAGAAAGATCCGGTCGTCATGATCAACATCTACCGGCTCGGCGCGTCACGCGGGCTGCTGACATCCGATCATTACGCAAAATACGCCGAGGTAGCGCTCGACATGGCGAGTCCGGGCGAGGCGGCTGCGATGCTCGAAAAAGGCATGGCGGCAGGCGCGATCAAGAAGGACGATCGCAGTAACCGCCTGCTGCTGGACGCCAAGTCGCAGGTCGACCGGCTGAAAGCGGGTCTGGCGCAGCTGGAGCGCGAGACGCTCGCGACCAAGAACGGCGATGCCGAGGCCAAACTCGCGATCGCCTATTTCACGCTCAAGAACTACGCCAAGGCGGCCGAAGCCGGGAAGCGTGGCATCGACGAGGGCAAGGACGGCAAGTTACGCCGACCCGATGACCTCAACATGCTGCTCGGCATCGCACTGGTCGAAAGCAAGAGACCGGCTGAGGCGAAAACCGCGTTCAGGGCGGCGGCGGCGGCGAGCGAGAAGATTCGCGGCGTCGCGGACCTCTGGAGTTCGATGAGCACCTGATAGCGAGGTCATCCGGTTACCCGGGACGGCCGCGGAGCAAAATCGCCGCGGCCGTTTTGCGTATACAATCCGCTTCATGAAACCGGCGCCGCGGATCGAAATCGTGGAAGTCGGGCCACGTGATGGTCTGCAGAACGAGGCAACCGCGATACCTGCGGCGGTGAAGATCGAATTCATCAGTCGTGCGGTTGCGGCCGGACTCGGACGCATTGAAGTCGCCAGTTTCGTGAATCCGCGCCGCGTGCCGCAGATGGCCGATGCGGAACAGGTGCTGGCGGCGCTGCCACGCCGTCACGGCGTCCGCTACGTCGGCCTGGTCCTGTATCGAGCTGG
>JBAQWM010000074.1:0-13770 GCA_049298915.1 Steroidobacteraceae bacterium
GTACAAAGATCATCGCATCGCGCAGGCCGCCGGCGAATCCTGCCAGTGCGGGTCCGGGGCAGTATCCGATGAGCCCCCAGCCGATGCCGAAAATCGCCGAGCCGAGCAACAACGGGCGGTCGACGGCAATCGCCGTGGGCAACCGGAACTGCTTTGCGAGCAGCGGTCGCGGCGACTTCAGCACGAAGCGGAACGCGAGCGTCGTGACGGTAACGGCGCCAGCAAGCACGAATGCCAGTTGCGGATTGAAGTCACCGGCCAGGTCCAGGAAACCCAGCACGACGAATCGATCGGTCATGCCGGAAATCGCCAGGCCGAGACCGAACAGCAGGCCAGAAACCAGCGCCGAGGCCATGCTCCAGTTCATGCCCGCAGTCCCGACAGATGCCGCATCACGAATACCGTCGTGATTGCCGTCGCCATGAATGTCAGTACGGCCGCCAGGGAACGCCAGGACAGCCGGCCGAGACCGCAGACGCCGTGCCCGCTCGTGCAGCCATTGCCCATGCGCGTGCCGAAACCGACCAGCAGCCCTGCCACGAGCAGCATCGGCGTGGACCCGCTTTGCAGGCGGGACGGCGCATCCGGTAGCAGATTGATCGCGATCCCGCCTGCGATCATCAGCCCGAGCAGGAAAGCCGCTCGCCAGGCGCGATCGGATCGCGGCGCAGCGCCGAGGCCATTCACGATTCCGCTGATGCCGGCGATGCGCCCGATCGACCACAGGAGCAGCGTCGCCGACAGACCGATCAGCGCGCCGCCCAGCAGTCCAAGTGCCCAGATGTTCACGCCCCAGCCTCAATATCCGCGGATGGAGCGGGTGATGGGAATCGAACCCACGTTAGCAGCTTGGGAAGCTGCAGTTCTACCATTGAACTACACCCGCACCGCAGGATTGTAGGCACGCCGCACGTGCCCGCCAACCGCGTCGGGCCGGCAATTCGCAGGCGGGCCGGCTACTTCGCGACCAGTATCTTCTTGACCCAGCCGCCGCCGCTGCCGGATTCAACCTTGAGGAACCCGTTCTGCTCCTCGCCCATGTAGATCATCTCGTCGGTCTTGGCGAGCGTAGCCACGACCTTGCCGCCTTCGCCGGCACTGCCCATGAGCTTCAGGCCCCCGATCTTCGGATACAGCACGTCGCCTTCGTTGAATACGGCACCGGCCTTGGTCGTTCCGCCGGCCGCGGCTTCCTGGGCGAGCGACCCGACATCGCGCTGCAAGGCAGGGTCGTTGCGGATCACCTTGACGATGTTGTTGTAATTGTCCGCAAAGCTCGCGGCGACGATCTTGCCCTCGTTGGTATTGCCGTAGCCGCCGATACCGCCCGCCGCGCCGCCGCCAAATATGGCCGCGCCCAGTGCAAGATCGGCTTTCTTCGAACTGCCTTCGGCCGCCGCCACCTGCACGCCCGAGCGGGCATCTGCAACCAGCATGCTGGTCTGGGCTTCCTTGAACTTCAGCCCGCCCGCGATCGCGCCGATGGCCGAACCGCGCCCGCCGAAAAGGCCACCGAGCGCTCCGCCGATGCCGCCGGCGTTGCTTTCCGAGAACACTACTGCCGGCGTCAGGATGAAATCGGCCGCGACCATCTGGCCGCCCCCGATATTCGAACCGCCGCGCATTTCGCCGCCGCCTGCGAGCGCCCGCTCCTGCATCATGTTCTGCATGCCCTGGCCGCGTTCCACGACGATGAAGCAATTCGACTGCTGGATCATCATGCGGATCAGGCTGACCGGGGACTGCAGGTTGTAGCGCGAGAGCGCCGCCATTACATAGTCCTGCGGTTCGACGACCGCGACCGCTCCCATCGGCTTGTCGCAGCGCTCGAGGTCCGATGCGGCACCCTCTGCGCCCTGGGTGCCGGCGGCACCCTGCACTTCCGAGCCGCCCTCGCCTTTCTTCGTCCCCAGTATGCCGGCCTGGGCAGCCGCAACTACGAACATGCCGCATGACAATGCCGCAGCAAACCGCACCAATCCTGAAATCGTCTTCATATCGCCTCCGTCGAAACGACGAGATACCACTCGCCTCATGCGGCGCTTGCCTGCGCAACCTGGGGGCCAGCCGCGCCCGGCAATATACTCCGTCACTCGCACGCGTGTACATTCACGGTCATGGCGTCTGCCCGCATTTCCACCGACATTGCGATCGCCGGCGCGGGAATCGCCGGTATCACCGCCGCGATCGAGGCCCTCGATCGCGGCCGGCGCGTAATGCTCGTTGACCGCGACACCGAAGACAATCTGGGCGGTCTCGCGCGGGAGGCGTTTGGCGGACTGTGGTTTGCCGGCACGCCGCTGCAGAAACGCTGCCGCATCCACGACAACGCCGAACTGGGCCTGAGCGACTGGATCGCCTGGGGCGAACTGGGTGCGGAGCATCACTGGCCGCGTGCCTGGGCCAGGAATTATGTCGAGCGCTGCGTCCCTGACATCTACCACTGGCTGAAAGCTTTCGGTGTCGAGTTCATGCCGATCCCGATGTGGGTCGAAAGGGGTCTTTACCGGCCGGGGAATTCGGTTCCGCGATTTCACCTGGTCTGGGGGACCGGCCAGTCGCTGATCGAGACCCTGACTTCAGTCTTGCTCGGTCACCCCAGGCGCGAACTGCTGGAATTCCGCCACCGTCATCGGGTCGATTCGCTCGCGACCAGCGGCGGGAGCGTCATCGGCCTGGAGGGGACCATCGAGCCGGATGGCCGGCCATTCGAGATTGCCGCCGAAACGGTCGTCATTGCAGCGGGCGGGATCAACGGCGATCTCGAACGCGTGCGCCAGAACTGGCACGCCGACTGGAGCGAGCCGCCTGCCGTCATCCTGAATGGATCACACCGGTTTGCCGACGGAACACTGCACGTCGCCGCCGCCGCCGTGGGAGCGCGGGTGACGCACCTGGACTGGCAATGGAATTATGCCGCCGGCATCCGGCACTGGCGGCCGCGCAAGCCGGGCCACGGGCTTTCGCTCGTGCCGCCCAAGTCCGCCCTGTGGCTCAATGCGCGCGGCGAACGCATCGGGCCGATGCCGCTGGTGACGGGTTTCGACACGCGCGACCTGGTGGCGCAGGTATGCCGGCAGCCCGGCGGTTACAGCTGGCAACTGCTGAATCGCAGGATCGCGCTGAAGGAACTCGCGGTATCGGGTGCCGAATTCAATCCCGCCATCCGGGACAAGCGCCGGTTTTCCGTCGCCCGTGACCTGCTGTTCGGCAATCGCTGGCTCTACGGGGAGTTGACGCGCAACAGCGAGGACATTGTGCTGGCCGACACGCTGCCGGAACTGGTCGAGCGGATGAACGGGCTGAATGGCGACGACGTCGTCGACCTCGCAGCGGTCGATACGGCGGCGAGGCAGTACGATGCGGCGATCGATCGCGGGCCCCGCTTCCACAATGACGAGCAGCTCCGGCGCATCGAATTCGCGCGGCGCTGGAGCGGCGACCGGCTGCGGACCTGCAAATTCCAGAAAATCCTCGATCCCCGCGCGCGGCCATTGATGGCGATCCGCGAATTCGTGGTCAGCCGCAAGAGCATGGGTGGCATCCAGACCGACCTCGAATGCCGCGTGCTGGATCGCGCAGGCCGGCCGATTGCAGGCCTCTTCGCGATCGGCGAGGCTGCGGGTTTCGGCGGGGGTGGAATGAATGGCAAGCGCAGTCTCGAGGGAACCTTTCTCGGCGGCTGCATGCTGACCGGCCGGATCGCCGGCAAGGTAGCCTGAATGAATCACCTGGATGCGGTCAATATCGAGGATCTTCGCAGGATCGCGCGTGGCAGGCTGCCGCGCTTTGTGTTCACTTATGTGGACGGCGGAGCGGAGGATGAAATCACGCTCCGCCGCAACCGCGAGTCGTTCGCAGCATTGCGTTTCCGACCGCGCACGCTGGTCGACGTTTCAAAGCGGGACCTGTCGGCGCAGCTTCTCGGCAAGCATGCCGCGTTGCCGGTCGTCGTCGGACCGACCGGACTCAATGGACTGTGCTGGCGGGACGGCGACATGCAGCTTGCGCGCGCGGCTTCCCGTGCCGGCGTCCCGTTCGCCATGTCCACGGTATCGATGAGCCTGGTCGAGGACATCGCGCGCGCGGCCCCGGGACGGCTGTGGCTGCAGGCCTATGTGTTTCGCGAGCGGCGCATTACCGATGCCCTGATCAGGCGCGCGCTGGATGCGGGCTTCGAGGCACTGATGCTGACCAGCGACTTTCCGGTCGCCGGCAAGCGCGAGGGGGACTGGCGCACAGGACTGCTGCCGCAGCAGAGACTCGCGCTCTCGACCAGACTCGACCTGCTGCGGCACCCGCGCTGGCTGGCGACAGTCGCGACACGCCGGCCGCGATTCGTCAATGTCGAGCGCGAACTGTCACCTGGACAGGATGTCAACAATTTCGTCGGCCATGGAATGTTCGACCCTGGATTCCGCTGGGACGACTTGAGGCACTACCGGGATCTCTGGCCGCACAAGCTGATCCTGAAGGGCGTGTTGCGCGCGGATGACGCGGAGCGAGCGGTCAAGGCGGGCGTTGACGCCATCGTGCTCTCGAATCACGGCGGCCGGCAGCTCGATGGTGCGATCAGCGGTATCGATGCCCTTCCCGAAGTCACGAGCGCGATCGCCGGCCGCGCATCCATCCTGGTCGACGGCGGCGTGCGCCGGGGCAGCGACATTGCAAAAGCGATCGCGCTCGGCGCACAGGGCGTGCTGCTTGGCCGCGCGACCGTCTATGGCCTCGCCGCGGCTGGCGCCCCGGGTGTCACGCGCGCAATCGAGATCCTCGCCGACGAATTCGACCGGACCCTTGCGCTCACCGGCTGCCGCAATGTCGGGGACCTGAGCGCAGACCTGATCGCGACGCAACCATGACCGCAGTTGGCCACGCAACCGACCGCCCATGCCGGCCTGTCAGGAGCTACGTGCTGCGCGGCGGCCGCGTGACCCGCGCGCAACGGCGTGCACTCGACGAATCCTGGCCACGCTGGGGGCTGCCATTCGTGCCGGAGCCGCTCGACCTGGACGCCGCCTTTGGGCGCCGCGCGCCACGCGTACTCGAAATCGGATTCGGCAATGGCGCGACGCTCGTGGAGCTCGCGTCAGGCCAGCCGGACACCGATTTCCTCGGCGTCGAGGTCCACCCGCCCGGCATCGGGCATTGCCTGATTGCGATCGAGGCCGGCGGCCTGACGAATATCCGGCTGATCGCACACGATGCGGTCGAAGTGCTGGAGCGGCAGCTGACGACAGCCGCGCTGGACGCGGTACTGCTGTACTTCCCGGATCCCTGGCCCAAGAAGCGCCATCACAAGCGTCGCATCGTGCAGCCCGCATTCGCCGCGCTCGTCGCCGATCGCCTGAAGCCGCGCGGCACAATGCGCCTGGCGACGGACTGGGAACCGTATGCAGAGCAGATGCTTGAAGTGCTGAATGCCGAGCCGCGACTGGTAAACGCCTCGGTCAGTGGCCGCTGGATCGAGGACCCCGCGGCACGCGGACCGACACGCTTCGAGCGACGCGGCAGGCGCCTGGGCCACGACGTCTTCGACCTGGAATACCGCCGCCGCGGCCAGTTGCGCTGAATGCCTCAGACGCGCTCGAAAGCGCCGTGCAGTCCGTCGATGACGAACTGAACCGCAAGGGCCGCGAGCACGACACCGGCGAGCCTGCTGACGACATGCGCCCCGGTGACGCCCATGACCCGCATGACTGCCGGCGTGAGCCGCATCAGCATGTACGTTATCGCGAGCACCGCGATGACGACGCCGAATAGCCCGGCCGCCAGCAGCGGCACCGGCCGGGGCGCCCCGAATGTCAGCAGCACGATCGCGATGGCGCCGGGTCCGGCGATGAAGGGAAACGCCAGCGGGAACACCGAAATGTCGTTGCGCTTCATGCTCTCGTCCTTCTCCGCGGACGTCACGCGGGTACCGGATTCGCGCGCGAACACCATCTCGAGCGCGATCAGGAACAGCATGATTCCCCCGGCAATCCGGAACGCATCGATGCTGATGTTCATCATGCGCAGGAACCAGGCGCCGCCCATTGCGAACAGCAGCAGCACCAGTCCCGACACCAGTACCGCCTTCAGCGCCATGCGGCGGCGGAATTTCAGGTCGGCGCCTTCTGTCAGGCCCGCGAACAGGGGCACCAGCGTGATGGGTTCAACGACCACGAAGAACAGCACGAAGAACTTGATCAGCTCGTCGATCATCGTGGCTGGACTCCTCAGTCCTTTCGACCGGCCGTGCCGAGCGCGGCGTCGATCATGCCCCGGCGCATCATGAACCAGAACAGCAGGATACCCGGCACGGCCAGCACTGTCGTGAGCAGATAGAAGTTCATGTAACCCAGGACCTCGATCAGCGAGCCAGCCGTCGTGCCGGTCAGCACGCGCCCGAGCACGCTCGCCGCCGCCGAAATCAGCGCGTACTGCGCGGCGGTGAACTGCAGACTGCAGAGCGCGGAGAAGTAGGCAACCACGACGACGCCGCCATAACCGCTCGCGAAATTCTCGAAGCCGATCGCCGCCGCGAGCCCGTATTCGCTGTGGCCAGCACCGGCGAGCACCGCGAAGCTCAGATTCGAGACGCACATCAGCACCAGCGCCAGGAGGACCGAGAGTTTCAGCCCCAGCTTCGTGTAGATGATGCCGCCCAGGAAGATGCCGGCGAGATACGCCCAGAATCCGAATGCGACATCGTAGATCGCGATCTCGTCGTTGCTGTATCCGAGGTCGTTGAACAGGAGCCGCAGCGTGAGATTCGCAAGCGTGTCGCCGATCTTGTGCACCAGGATGAACAGCAGCACCAGCAGGGCGCCGGTCCGGCGCATGAACTCGGCGAAGGGACCGACCATCGAATTCCAGACCGCCGCCAGTCCGCGCCTGGCGATCGTGACGTGCCGTGCAGGCTCGCCGACGATCAGGCCCGTCAGCATCGCCGGCAGCGCGAAGGCCGCGCAGGAGATATAGGCCGCTGCCCACCCCGCACGATTCGCAACGACCAGCGCAAGGGCGCCTGCGGCTGCCGAGCCGATCCGCCACCCGTACTGGGACATTCCGGAGCCGACGCCCAGTTGATGCGGCTTGAGCGTCTCGATGCGATAGGCGTCGATGACGATGTCGTAGGTGGCGCCGGCGATGCCCACAAGTACCGCAGCGACGATCGTGGCGCGCAGGTCCGCGGCGGGATCGACGAGCGCGAGATTCACGACCGCCGCGATCACGGCGGCACCGGCAAGCAGCAGCCACGACACCCGCTGGCCAAGCCTGCCAAGCAACGGTATGCGCACGCCGTCGACGACCCAGGCCCAGAATACCTTGAGGTTGTAGACCAGAAAGGCGAGCGTGAACGCGGTGACGGTGCGCTTGTCGATGCCATCCTGCGCGAGGCGCGTGGTCAGCGTCGCGCCGATCATCGCGTACGGGAATCCGGAGGAAATCCCGACGAAGAATGCGGCGAGCGACTCCTTCGCGAGATATGCCCTCAGTGCACCCGGCGGATTGCCGCTCAAAGTTCGTAGTCCATCGTCAGCGGGGCATGATCCGAGAACCACGAATCCTTGTAGATCGAGGCGGCACGCGCCCTGCCCGCCAGCGCGGGACTCACGACCTGGTAATCGATCCGCCAGCCGACATTCCTGGCCCGGGCCTGCCCGCGATTGGACCACCAGGTGTATTGGCCGGGTCGCTGGTCGACTTCGCGAAATGCATCGACCCAGCCGAGTTCGCCGAACAGCCGGTCGAGCCAGGCCCGTTCCTGCGGGAGGAATCCGGAGTTCTTCTGGTTCGTGCGCCAGTTCTCCAGGTCGATCGGGCGGTGCGCGATGTTGAAGTCCCCGCAAAGGACATATTGTCTCCTGCGCCGCCCCAGACGCTTCAGGTACGGGAAGAAAATGTCGAGGAACCGGAATTTCGAGGCCTGGCGCTCCGGACCCGATGAGCCCGAAGGCAGATAGAGTGACACGACGGACAAGGAGCCGATCTGCAGTTCGAGGTAGCGCCCCTCGCCGTCGAATTCCGGCGCGCCGAAACCGCGCACGACCCGGTCGGGTTTCAGCCTCGAGAATGCCGCAACGCCGCTGTAACCCTTGCGTTCGGCCTCAAAGTAGTAACAGTGATAACCGGCAGGTCGGAAGCTCGCGTCTTCGAGCTGGTGCGCCTGTGCCCGCGTTTCCTGCAGGCAGATGACATCCGGCGATTGCGAGGGCAGCCAGTCGAACAGTCCCTTGCGGGCCGCGGAACGGATGCCGTTGCAGTTGAGCGTGAGGATGCGCATGCTGGCTCCGCGGCCGATGCGCCATGATACGCACTGGCAGGCAAGGGGTGCATGCGGACCCACCAGAAGGAGTTCATCGAACTGGTCCTGGAGCAGCAGGCGCTGCGCTTCGGGCAGTTCACGCTGAAGTCGGGCCGCGTGAGTCCGTACTTCTTCAATGCCGGGCTGCTCAACGACGGCGCGGCGCTCCGCACAATCGGCAATTGCTATGCCAAGGCAATCGTCGACTCGGGCCATTCCTTCGACATGCTGTTTGGTCCCGCCTACAAGGGCATCCCGCTCGCGACTGCGACCGCGATTGCGCTGGCCGCCAGACACGAGCGCAACGTGCCGGTCGCCTTCAACCGCAAGGAGGCCAAGCAGCACGGCGAAGGCGGCAGCCTGATTGGAGCGCCCCTCGCCGGCCGGGTGCTGATCATCGACGATGTCATCACCGCGGGGACGGCCATACGCGAGTCCATCGATCTCATTCGCGCCGCCGGGGCGAATCCGGCGGGGGTCGTGCTGGCACTGGATCGCCAGGAGCGGGGTCTGGGCGCCCTGTCGGCGGTCCAGGAGATTCAGACGACGTTCAGCATCCCGGTCGTTAGAATCATCACGCTCGCTGAGATCATCGAGCACCTGGAATCAGCCGGTCGCCCGGATGAAGTGGCCGGTCTCAGGAACTACTGTTCGCGCTATGGTGTCGACAGCGAAACATGACCCAATTCCGGTCGGCCCCCTTTGCGGGGGAACAGGATAAGTCGACTGAGGTGCCCTGGATGAGTTGCTGGTCCGCGAAAATATTGCTGCCCGCGCTGCTGCTGGCCCTGCTGACGGGCGTCGCCGGCGCGGCATCCGATACCGGCAAGAAGCTCTACCGCTGGGTCGACAAAAATGGCCAGGTCCACTACGGCGACAGCATTCCGCCTGAATATGCCGAGCAGGACCGCGACATCCTGAACAAGCACGGGGTAGCGGTGGGCCGCGAGGAAGGAATCGTGACGCCGGAGGAGGCGCGCGCCAAGGCCGAGGCGGACCAGGCGGCGAAGGACATCCGGTTGCAGAAGCAGCGCGACCGCACGCTGCTGCAGATCTACCAGTCGGAAGAGGAAATCGAAGTATTGCGCGACCGGCGCCTCGAGCTGATCGAGGCGCAACTGACCATCCAGCAGCAGTCGTTGGCGAATCTGCGAGCCAGGCACGCCCAGCTGGAAAAGCAGGCCTCCCGATTCCAGCCCCAAAGCACCGCGCCCGACGCGGAGCCGATACCCGACCAACTCAGGCTGGACCTGCAGCGCTCCGCCTCCGATATCGCTACGCAGGAGCAGAATCTCGAGAGGAAACGGCTCGAACGCGAGACGATCCGCGCGACATTCGGCGCGGACATCAAGCGCTACAAGGAGCTCCGGGCGGTCGCGCCGCGCTGACCAGTGCTAGCGACCGGAGCTTCCGAATCCCGCTGCGCCCCGCCCCGATTCGCGGAATTCAGTGACGACGTCGAGTTCGACCTGGACAACGGGCACCACGACCATCTGGGCGATCCGCTCGCCGGGCGCGACGACGAAGGGGTGGCTGCCACGATTCCAGACCGAAACCATCACCTGGCCCTGGTAGTCGGAGTCGACCAGCCCGACCAGGTTGCCGAGCACTATGCCGTGCTTGTGGCCCAGGCCCGAGCGCGGCAACAGGACGGCTGCCAGGCCAGGGTCCTCCAGGTGGATCGCAAACCCGGTAGGCACGAGCTGTGTCTGGCCCGGTTCCAGCGTAAGCGGAGCGTCGAGGCAGGCGCGCAGGTCGAGACCGGCGGATCCGTCCGTCGCGTAAGCGGGCAGCGGAATTTCGCGGCCGATGCGCGGATCCAGGACGCGGATCAGGAGCTTGCGGGCCGCCGCCATGCGCGCGATCAGGCTCGCACTACCGAGATCGTGCTTGCGGCGCGCCGCGCGCCGCGGACTTCAGCTATCAGCGCCACCAGCCGGCGGGCAAGCTCATGCTTCCCGCAACTCGCGAACTCCCTACGGCCGCCCGGCCAGACGACGAGCAGCGAGTTGTCTTCACAATCGAATGCAAGATCGTCGCCGACCGTGTTCGCGGCGATCATGTCCACGCGCTTGCCCGCGAGCTTTGCGCGTGCGTTGTCCTCCAGATTCTCGGTCTCGGCGGCGAAACCGACGACAAATGGCCGGCCACTGCCGAGCGCGGCAACCGAAGCAAGGATGTCCGGCGCCCGCACGAGTTCGATCTGCATCCGGTCAGCCGATTTCTTGATCTTGCGGGTAGCGGGCGCCGGCGCCTGATAGTCGGCAACCGCGGCGGCACCGATATAGATGTCGGCCGCGACCAGTGCACGATGTACGGCGGCGTACATCTGCTCGGCGCTCTCGACCGGCACGAACTCCACTCCCGACGGCGGGCTGATGCCGACCGGGCCGCTGACCAGTACGACGCTGGCACCGGCATCGCGGGCCGCCTGGGCAACCGCGTAGCCCATCTTTCCGGAGCTGCGATTGCTGATGAATCGCACCGGGTCCAGGCGCTCGCGCGTCGGGCCCGCGCTGACGACCACCCTTGATCCCGCGAGGACCCGGGCGGCCGTGAGCCGCGACAGCGTCAGTTCGGCGAGCTGCTCCGGCTCGAGCATGCGCCCGGGTCCAGTCTCGCCGCAGGCCTGATCCCCTTCACCGGGACCGAGGATCGTCGCGCCGCGATCTTTCAGCAGCGAGACATTGGCAGCGGTTGCGGGATTTGCCCACATCTGCTGATTCATCGCCGGCGCCAGGTACATGGGAGCCGTGGTCGCGAGACATAGCGTTGCAAGCAGGTCATCCGCGCCTCCGTGGCTGAGCCGCGCCAGGAAATCCGCGCTTGCCGGGGCCACCAGCACCGCGTCCGCCCAGCGCGCGAGCTCAATGTGCCCCATCGCCGCTTCGGCGGCCTCGTCCCACAGGGAATCCCGCACCGGCCGCCCGGATACGGCCTGGAGTGTCAGCGCCGTGATGAATCGTGCGGCGTTCGCGGTCATGACGACCTGGACCTCCGCCCCACGCTCCCGCAGGCGCCGGACCAGGTCCGGACTCTTGTAAGCGGCGATCCCCCCGGTCACGCCGAGCAGGATCCGCAGCGGTCGTCGCGCTTCATCCATGGACCCGATTATCCCCGTGGCGCGCCGCCGGCGCCAACGCCGGATAACCGCCGGTTCTGGAGCCATGCCCGCCAGCGCGTGCGCATGCGCCTAACTCCTTCAACAGGCAGCATTTGGGAACCGCGGCGTCACGACCATGCCAGCAGACTCGCTGCAGGAGGCTCGCATGCAGATCAGGGACTGGCCGACTGGCGAAAGACCGCGCGAAAAGCTGTTGCAGATGGGGTCTGCGGCCCTGACCGAGGCGGAATTGCTTGCGATCTGGCTGCGTCACGGCACCCGCGGAATGACGGCGATCGACATCGCACGTTCCCTGCTGGTCCAATTCGGCTCCCTGCGCAGCTTGCTGTCGGCGGAGCGAAATGCATTCTGCAGGCAGCGCGGCGTCGGCCCGACGCGCTGGGCCGAATTGCAGGCCGCACTGGAAATCGTGCGCCGTCATCACCTGGAGCGCCTGCGCACCGGACCGGCGCTGCACAGCCCGCGTGCCGTGCGCGAATACCTGGTGGCGCGGCTGCGCGACCGGGAGCACGAGGTCTTCTGCTGCCTCTACCTGGACAGCCGGCACCGGCTGATCGTCTGCGAGGAGCTGTTCCGCGGTACCGTGGATGGCGCAAGCGTGCATCCGCGCGAAGTCGTCAAGCAGGCGCTTGCCCGCAACGCCACGGCGCTGATCCTGGCCCATAACCATCCCTCGGGCGTGGCGGAACCGAGCCAGGCCGATGAAATCATCACGACACGCCTGCGCGATGCGCTGGCACTGGTCGAAATCCGGCTGCTGGACCACCTGATCGTCGGCGACGGCAGCTGCACTTCGCTGGCGGAAATGGGCCTGATTTGACTGCCAATGGGGCCGGCTGGTCCGATATGCGCCCCCCTCGACCATTGGTGCCCTGATTGCCGGCAGGCTGGGTTATACTTTTGCCTCGAATAAGAATTGTTGGGGGGAGACTCGTGAACACTTCATTCAGCGTCAAATCGGTTTCCATTACTGTGGTCGCAACTTTGTGCGTGGCCTTGTTTGCAGGGCCGGTGCAGGCACAAAGCACCACTTCATCGCTGCGCGTCTTCGTGACTGATGCCAGCGGCGCAGCCGTCAGCAACGTCAACGTCCGCATCGTCCACGTGCCGACAGGTCGATCCATTTCAGCAACTTCGAACGACGCGGGTGTCGCCAATGCGCTGGGCCTCGCAGTCGGCGGTCCCTACGAAGTTGCGGCAACTGGCGGTTACGCCGCCGACCTCATGCAGGGCATATACCTCGCGCTCGACAAGACCGAGGTGGTTGCAATGACAGTTCGACCTGTGGTCGAAGAAATCATCGTCACCGCCAGCGCGCCGACGGCCGAGGTGGGTTTCGGCATTGGCACCACGTTCGATCGCAGCAGAATAGACAGCATTCCGTCAGTATCGCGTGACTTCGTCAATACGCTGGCGACGGATCCGAAAATCATGGTCGACAACAGCGTTGACCGGGGACCCGCCGTATCATTTGCGGGCGCGAATTTTCGCTACAACAACCTGACCATCGACGGTGTCGCACAGAACGACAACTTTGGATTGGGATTCGATGCGTCAGCCACGCAACGCACACCGATTTCCATCGACGCGATTGAGGCCCTGTCGGTCACCGTCGCTCCCTACGACGTCAGCTACGGCAACTTCCTTGGCGGCAACATCAACATTGTCACCAAATCCGGCACCAATGAATTTGAAGGCAGCGTGTTTGCGTTCAAGACCGATGCCAGCCTTTCCGGCGACAAATCCGAAGGCTCGGACCTCGGCATCGCCGATTTCGACGAAGAAACGTTCGGCTTCACTTTTGGCGGACCGATCATCAAGGACAAGCTGTTCTTCTTTACCAGTTACGAGAAATTCGAGACCACGCGGCCATCCAACTCGCAGACCATCGACAATATTGTCGGTGTCACCCAGGCTGACGTAGACAGGGTCATCGGTATTTTCCAGAGCGAGTACGGATTCGACCCGGGCACCTTCGATGCAACCGATGTCGACGAGGATGAGAAGATACTGGTCAAGCTGGACTGGCATATCAACGACCAGCACCGCGCCGTTGCCAGCTACCAGCGAGCGGAGGGCGACGTATTGTTCGATGACTTTCCGGACCTGGCCGCGCTGCAGTCGAACCGCTATAACATCAACGAGAAACTCGACGCGTTTTCGGTCCAGTTATTCTCCAACTGGACCGATCGACTGTCGTCCGAGTTCAAGTACGGCAGCAAGAAAGTTGACAACCGCCAGGTCAGCATCGACTCGTCGACACCGGATTTCCTGATTTTCGCCCCTCAGGGTGGCGCCATCGCAGCGGGCGGCGACCGGTTCAGGCATAACAACCTGCTCGACAACGATTCCGAGC
>JBAQWM010000075.1:0-4150 GCA_049298915.1 Steroidobacteraceae bacterium
ATGTGATTCTTCGCGCCGCCGAGCGCCTGCACGCGCTTGCCGTGCTGGGAACCGGTCCGGAACACATGCTCTGCAACCGGCGTCGAGCCGACGAAGCTGATCGCGTCCACGCCGGGATCTGTCAGCAGCGTATCGACCGCCTCGCGGTCCCCATTCACGACATTCAGCACGCCAGGCGGCGCGCCAGCCTCGGACAGGAGTTCTGCCAGGCGCAGCGGACAGCCGGGATCCTTCTCGGATGGCTTCAGTACGAAGGTGTTGCCGCAGGCGATGGCGATCGGGAACATCCACATCGGCACCATCGCGGGGAAATTGAAGGGCGTGATGCCCGCGCAGACGCCGACCGGCTGACGCAGCGACCAGCTGTCGATGCCGCGCCCGACGGCGTCGCTGTACTCGCCCTTCAGCAGCTGCGGAATGCCGCAGGCGAATTCGACAATCTCGAGGCCGCGTGTGACTTCGCCACGCGCATCGGCGAGCACCTTGCCGTGCTCACGGGTCAGGATTCCGGCGATTTCCTCCGCATGATGGTCGATCAGGTCGCGAAAGCGGAACAGTACCCGTGCCCGGCGCAGGGCGGGTGTCTCGGACCATTCGGGCAATGCGGTCCTGGCCGCAGCGATGGCGGTGCGGGTCTCGCCAGCCGAGGCGAGCGCGACCTGCGTCGTCGCGACGCCCAGCGCCGGGTTGAATACGGGAGCCGAGCGTCCGCTGGCACCCGCGACACGGCGACCACCGATGTAGTGACCGAGTTGTTCCATCTTGCCTGTCATGACCACCGCCAACCGCCGTCGCAGGGCGTCGACACCCGACTGATTGTCGCGCGATCCGACGTCATAGTCACATGATTACGATATGACTGTTCCCGGGGCCCTGGCTGGCCTCTTGAGGCCGATGACCTGATCGGGGCAGTTGGGGTAAGCTTCGCCGCCGATGCAGCCGCCGCGCACGACAGGTAATGGCAGGCAGAAGACTGCCGATCTCGAAATTCGCAAGCCATTCAGGCGCACGCCTTGGTGGCTGCGCGCCGTTGCGGCGATGCCACTGCCGGTCTGGTACTTCATCGCGGAAGTCTCGGCATGGATCGCGGAGCACGCTTTGCGCCACCACCGTGCCCTGGTCAATGCACATCTGCAGCTGTGTTTTCCCGGGCGTGACGCGGCCTGGATCGCGGCGACCCGGCGCAGTTTCTACCGAAACTTCGCCGGCGTGATCTGCGAGATGATCAAGGCCATTGCAGTCAGCAAAGACGAGATCCGCAGGCGCGTGCGATTTGTGGACGCGGATCCGGCCCGGGTGGCGCTCGATGCCGGTCAGTCGATCCTGGTAGTGACATCGCACAACTGCAACTGGGAATGGACGCTGCTGGCGCTGTCGATCGGCATGGGGCATCCGGTTCATGCCGCCTACAAGCCGCTGGTCCGGCCCTGGAACGACCGTTTCTTCTTGACGCTGCGCTCGCGATTCGGGGCGCAGATGATCGCTTCCGGGCGTCTGCTGATGCGCGTCCTGCGCCATCGCGGGCAGGCGCGGATCGTCGCGATGGTTGCCGACCAGAATCCGGTGTCGTCCTCGAACCGCTATTTCGCGCAGTTCTTCGGCCAGGACACCGCGTTCTACCTCGGCCCGGACGTGATCGCCCGGACCAGCAGGATGCCGGTCTACTACCTGGCCATGAGGCGTGAAGCGCGCGGGTTTTACACGGTGACATTCGAGCCGATCGCCGACGCCGGCGAGGAGCTCGCCGAAGGCGCAATCATCGATCGTTACGCAAAGCGGGTCGAGGCGCTGACCCGCGAACATCCCGCCGACTGGCTGTGGACTTATCGGCGCTGGAAAATCCGCGGCCCCCAGGCAGCTGCCGGAGAGGGCGCGGCATCCGGGGAATCATCCGGCCCCGACTGAGCCTTCTGCGTGCTTGGCGGCCAGGTGTGCGGCCAATGCGCGCACAGTCGGGTAATCGAACAGTTCGGACAGCTCGATCCGATCGGGAAACTCGCGATCGATGCGTTCATGGATCTGCACGAGCGTCAGCGAACTCGCGCCGACTTCGAAAAGATTGTCGTCAGGCTCCACGCGCTTGTCCGGCAGCAGTTCATCGATGATCGCCTGGATCCGGTTTTCGATCTCGCCACCCGACGGCTCGCCCGGCGCCTGGGCCGCCGCGTGCAGTCGCTCGAGTTCCGCGCTCTCGGCGGCGAATTCTCCGGCCAGCCAGGATTTCTCCAGTGCAAACCGCTGGATCTTGCCGCTGGTCGTCTTCGGCATCCTGCGTATCGGCACGACCTGGGCTACCTCGAGACCGGCGTGTTCGTTCACGAGCCGCGCGACCTGGCGCGCGACCGGCAGGAAATCCGGAAGCGATCCGCGATGCAGGACAAACAGCACCAGCTGCTCGGTGTCGGCGCCCGGCGGCCGGCAGCCCGCTGCGGCGACCTTGCCGAGTTCCAGGCCGCTGGCGCGCTGCGCGATGGCCTCGATGTCGTGCGGAAAGTAGTTCTGGCCGTTGACGAAGATGATTTCCTTGGCGCGCCCGGCAATGACCAGTTCGCCGCCGTGCATGAAGCCCAGATCGCCGGTCCGCAGCCAACCGTCGGCGCTGAACAGGACCGCATTTGCTTCCGGTGCGCGGTAGTAGCCGGCGCTGACATTTTCGCCGCGCACCTGGATGTGGCCGACACGATCCCCGGCAACCGGCTGGTCGCCATCGTCCACAAGGCGCAGTTCCGAGTATGGAATGGCGCGCCCCACCTTCATCAGCGCCAGCGCCTCGCCATCGCCTGCGGGCCTTTCATCGATGCGATCACCGATGCGAAGCCGGTGGCGATTGACACGGACACTGCGGTAGGCACTGCCCGGGACCGGCACCGACATGCCAACCGTCGCTTCCGCGAGCCCGTAGACCGGGTACATTGCATTGCGCGCAAGACCCGTGGGCGCCAGGCGATTCATGAATTCATCGCACAATTCGGCGCTGATCGGCTCGGCCCCGTTCAGCAGCAGGCGCACGGATGACAGGTCGATGCCTTCGAGCTGGCGATCGCCGAGCACCTTCAGGAAGTGGCGATAACCGAAATTGGGCGAGGCACTCAAAGTCGCCCTCTTGCGCGACATGAATGTCGTCCACAGCAACGGGCGCCGGACGAACAGCTCGGTCGGCATCAGGTTCAGCTGGATGCGATTCGCAAACATCATGATGAAGAAACCGATCAGACCCAGGTCGTGCGTCAGCGGCATCCACGATACGGACACGTCCTGGTCCGTGTATCCGGCCGCCTCGGTGACACCACGCGCGTTGGCGAGCAGGTTGCGGTGCGTCAGCACGACGCCTTTCGGGTCGCTGGTCGAGCCCGACGAATACTGGATGAATGCGGTATCGTCCGGCCGCGCTGCCACCGGGTCGGCCGCGCGGCCGACATCCTCGATATCGTCGATCAGGAAGGCGCGCGCGCGCAGGCGCTCGAATGCTACCTGCTCGCCTTTTTCCCCGGCGAATTCGGCCAGGCGCTCGAGCGACTTGCGGTCGGTGTAAAGCCATGGCTGGCCCAGCTGCTTCGCGACGCGCAGCAGCTTGTAGCGGTGCTCATCGCTGATGCCGACCGCGAGCGGGACCGGGACAATGCCACCCGCAAGCGCCGCCCAGTAACCGTCGACGAACGCCTCGTTGTTGTTCAGGAAGATGATCAGGTGATCGCCACGCGCAAGTCCGAAGCGCAGCAAACGCCAGAGGATGCCCAATGCACGCTCGTGCAGCTCCGCGTAGGAAACGCGGCGCTCGAGACTCTCCGTTTCCAGGTAGCCGATATACCGGTCCGCATTGCGGTTGGCGATCAGGAGCTCCACCAGTGTTTCGGCTGCGGTCATCTGGTGGGCTCGTCGGTACTGCCGGCGGTCGCGTAGACTCGTTGACGATGATCCTACTACATTGGGCGCTGATTCCTGCTGCGCCGCCGGCGCGGGTCATGGCGGCCTGGCTCGACCTGCTGCCGGAGCAGCGTCGCCGGCTGCTGGCGCGCGAGCTCGGGACGGCTTGTGGCACTGAAAGCCTGGCGGGCCTTGCGTTGCTCGCCCATTCCGCGCAGTACCGGCCGCTGCCGCCGCTCTCGTGGCTGGAACGCGGTCCGGGCGGCAAGTTTTACTGGTCCAACGG
>JBAQWM010000076.1:0-3936 GCA_049298915.1 Steroidobacteraceae bacterium
CTGCAGGAGTTCATGCGCCCTGCTGACTGCCTCGGGCAGCGGATGAATATGGTGCAGCGACCGGGTGAAGGCGATCGCGGCGACGGTATCGGTTTCGAAGGCCGGCCAGCTTGCCTGTATTACGGGGGCGCCGCGTTCCTGGGCCCTGGCGATGATCTCGGCATCGGAGTCGACGCCGACGACCTGGAAACCGCTGGCCTGGAGCTCCATGACAACCTGCCCATCGCCGCATCCCACCTCGAGAATCCTTGCACGCGATGGGAGCTGCCCTGCGATGAATGCGGCCGTCGCTCGCGTCGGAACATCGATCGGCCTTCTCACTACCTCTCTGCCCCAGTTTCCTGGCGCGGCTTGAAATTACGCACCAGTTCCTCGGCCTGCGCGATCTGGGCTGGCGTCATCTTGCGCGCCACGTCGTCGCGGTCGCGCGCGGCCACGTCGTGCAACTCCCCCGACGGCTCATTGGCGGCGGCGAGCGCGTACCATGTGTAGGCTTGGACATAGTCCTGAGCCACGCCTTGACCGTTGGCGTACATGAAGCCGAGGTTGTACTGGGAGTAGCTGAGGCCTTGTTCGGCGGCCAGGCGGTACCAGCGCGCGGCTTCCGCGTAATCCTGCTCCACGCCCTCGCCGCTAGCGTACATGACGCCGAGGAAGCCTTGCGCCCACCCATTCCCCTGCTCGCCAATCGGGCGAAACTCGCGGAGAGCAGTAGCGTAATCGCCACGCGTGTAGGCGGCGACGGCTGCGTCAAAACCGGTCGGGGCCGGCGCGCTCGCAGTGGCATTCGGCTCGGCCTTGTCCACCACTTGCCCGGGATTGACGCCGACGGTAGTCCCCCCGCCCGGCGCGGACTCGTACTCGATGCGATACCGCACAATTGTTCCACAGCGGTCAACTAGCCACTCCTCCACCGCTTTCTGCCGATTTGCGCTGATCACCGATCGGGCGACAACCTTGCGCGTGTCGCACTCCTTGTCTTCGGCACGATCCATGCCCATCACCATGAAAAGCGTATCGCGCTCCAGCTCGGGAGTCGCCGTCGTCTCGCCTGGCAGGGACGACCCAGCTTGCGCCCAGCGGGCGCTCGCGACCATTGCAAGGACAATGAACGTGCCCGCGCGTCGGTACGAAGTCTTCATGTCTCGCCTCCTGAAAGCCAGCCAAGGGCCAGTTGGCCTAATTGGTTCCCAGGCGGACTCTCTGCTCAGGTCGTGTCGGATCTCTTGTATGCCTTCCACATCGAGCGCGCAGCCCACAGCAGCAGCACACCGGGAATCAGTCCCAGGAGGCCGATTCCGCTATCGAGCAAAAACACCAGGCCACAGAAGCTCATGCTGAGGCCAAGTAGGCCAGTCAGAAGCATCGCGACGCCGAGGAACAACTTTTTCATGATTTTGCCAGTGCTTGCAGTTTCGCGGGCACGCGGGCGGAAGCGGCGACCTGGATCCCCATGGCGACTTCGGCCTCCCGGCGCCGCTCACGCAGGAGCGCAGCGCGATCATCCCGATACAACAGGTTGAACGATTCGAATGGAATGATGTGGCCGTTCGGCTGGACCAGGTGCACGCAGGATTTTTTCATCGCGCGCACGTCGAAATTGACGGCGTCCATGAACGCCATGATCAGCACGCGAAACACCTTGTCATAGGTGACGCTCCCCGGTGCCTGCACCAGCGGCAGGCAGCACATCAGGGCGGCGAGTCCCTTGGCCTGGCCTTCCGGCCCGTGGCTGGTCGAGAACAATCGGAAGACGTGATCCTTCAGTTCACGGTCGGACTCAAACACGATCGTATTGCGATCACCGGCCAACAGTGCTTCCGGTCCAATGTAACGGGTGAGCGGCACCACGCCTGAATCGGTCTTGAGCGCATATCCCATGGCCAGCGCATCCGGATTGCAGGGAACGGGAATGAGGTCCTCCGGCTCGAACATCGCTGTCTGGTCGAGGATGGCCTGCCGCACTTCGGTCAGGGTCAGGCGCGCCGCCGCGACCGTCAGGTCCGTGGTACGCCCGGCAAAGTGGATGGGCTGCAGCGTAACCCCACGTACACAGGGCTGCGTGGCGGCATAGTCGATGATCTTGCCGATCTCGCGATCGTTCACGCCCTTTGCCACCGTGACCACCAGCGTGGTCGAGAGACCCACTTCGTTCAGGCGTGCGATTGCACGCTCGCGGATCTTTCGCAGGTCGGCGCCCCGCAGCGTCATCAGCGCATCGCGTTCGAACGAATCAAATTGCAGGTACAGCTCGAATCCCGGCGCATACCCGGCCAGACGCTCGGCAAAGCCCGGTTCATTGGCGATGCGCAGGCCATTGGTGTTGAGCATCAGGTGGCGAATGGGGCGGCGCCTGGCGGCATCGAGGATCTCGAAAAACTGCGGGTGGATCGTCGGTTCCCCGCCGGAGATCTGCACGACGTCCGGCTCGCCTTCATTGGCGACGATGGCATCGAGCATGCGCTCTATGGTGGCCATGTCGCGCATCGACTTTCGATTCGGTCCCGAGTCCGCGTAACAGACCGGGCACGCCAGATTGCATTCGTCCGTGATCTCGACGATGGTCAGGCAGGAATGCTGCATGTGATCCGGGCACAGGCCGCAGTCGTAGGGGCAGCCCCAGTGCTGCTCGGTGTTGAATCGCAACGGCATTTCCGGCGGCTTGATGTATATCTCGCGTCCGGCACGCCAATACCTGGCGTCGGTGGCGATCAGCACTTTCGAAGTGCCGTGCTGCGGGCACCATTTGTACATCCAGACCGTGTTTTCGCGAATGACGGTCTTGGCTTCGATGCGCCGCAGGCAGTGCTCGCAGAGCGAGACCACCTGATCGTAGTAGAGATAGGGACGCGCCTTGGCCATGTCAGCTCACCGCTGGTGAACGCAATCGCAGGCGAAGCAGCCCAACATACCACGTGATGCCTGCCAGCGCAGTCCACTGGATCGCCGTCAGGCCGCTGTACAGTGCGACCGGCAGGGATCCTTCTGCCGACCCGCCGAATGGCGGCTTCAACCATTCCAGACCGAAGCGCATCGCGCAGTAGGCGAGCAGGAATGTGGCAAAGCGCGCACCTGGGTGTCGCCGGAGGCTTGGCAGGCCGGTCGCCAGAAACGCGCCCGCCACCAGAAATATTTCGTATATCGCGGCCGGATGTCGGCCTACGCCGTCACCGTAGTCCCAGGCCCAGGGCAATACGGTGGGCGTACCGTAGGTCTGGTCCCAGGTTCCCGATAGCTGGCAGCCGATGCGGCCCACGATGAGACCCACCGCCAGCGCTGCCACCCAGGGGTCTCCCGTCGGCCGAGTCCAGCGGATGAATTTCTTGATCAGTTCTACGCCGAGCGTGCCACCCAGAAAGCCGCCGAGAACCGATTTGCCGCCGACCCACAGCGCCAATTCATTGCGCGCGAGTAGCGTCGGCAGGTGTTCCATGACATGCAGCAACTTGCTGCCCAGCACGGCGCCCAACACCGCGCCACCCAGCAGCAACACGCGATGTTCAAAATGTGGTTTCGGCTCGCGGCTGGCCTGCCGCCAATAGATGCTGGCGCCGACCAGATACGCCAGCGCTTCCAGTGCAATATGGGCCTCGGGCCCGGACCAGGAATGCCACATACCGTGTTTCGCAGAGACTCACGCCTAGCCTAAGCCGTTGCCGCCCACCCTGCAGCGGCTCCAGGCACTGGCACTCGCGTTCCAGTCACCCGGATCCCTGCACCGGCGGGCAGCTGCGGAGTTTCCTGAGGCAGGATTGGGCCGGGTCGGGTGAGGCGCCAATGACTGCTTGTAGTGTATCCAAAGCCGCTGGACCGCCATCATCGGGCCGCATACGCCGGCGCTCGGCGAGATCGCGGCAGCGATGCTGCAATACCTCGGCCTCGATCACCGGAAATTCAATCCCGAGGCGGGCCCGCCCATTCCCGGCAGCCTGAAGG
>JBAQWM010000077.1:0-3013 GCA_049298915.1 Steroidobacteraceae bacterium
GCCACCGGCTGGCCGCGCACCGTCAGCACGCGCAGGTCCGGGATACCCTCCGGCGCGATCGCGCGCGAGAACGCATCCGGCCGGATCAAGTCCTCGAAGATCGCGCGGTCCGGCTCATCCGCCTGCGAATGCAGCCCGCGCGTGATGTCGCGCACGTGGGCGCGCAGCCGGCCGTAGTCCCAGGTCTCGCCGTTCAGCAGCCGGAAAAGATCCTGGTCCGCGCCCGCGAACAGCACGATGCCCTGGCCTTGTGAGCCGGAGGCCGGCTTCAGCGCAAAGCCGCCGGGCGCATGGAGCGCCGCGCGCCGGTGGTCGAGCTCGTGCTCCGACTCCACCGACAGCAGCGTGCGCGGGGTCGGCACGCCGGATTCGTCGAGATGGCGCTTGGTTGCCAGCTTGTCGTTCGCCACCGAGATCCAGTGCACCGCGTTGAGCCGGGCGATCAGGTCGATGTTTCGCGTGTTGAGACCCAGCACGCCGGCGTCCGCCTGGCCCGCCGCGCGGAACAGCCGCAGGAAGCGATAGAACTCGGTGGCGCGGATGCCGGTCCAGCGCCCGACCGCGAGCTGTGCCGCCAGCACCGCGAGCAGCAGCTCCGGGAAGCGGAAGAACAGCCCACGCAGCAGCACCGAGCGGAACGCCAGATAGCACAGCAGCGTCACCAGCACGGTCCAGGCAATGGTGCGCGCGACCTCGCCCGGCCGGCGCTGCTCCATCATCTCCTGCAGCCGCTCGGCGGCGAAGCTCAGGATCACGACCGGGAACAGCGCGAGCAGCGCAAGCTGCTGGCCGGCACTGTCGGTCACGAGGACGCCGCCGACCAGGATCAGCGCCGTCAGTACCGTGATCACCGCGGCGATGCGCGGCACGATCAGCACGCGCATGCCGCGGAACCAGCGGTGCGTCGCCGCGCCGATCGCCAGGATCGCGACGAATCCCAGCATGCCCGAGAGCAATCCGGTATAGACGCAGCCAGCCGCGACCAGCATCGGCAGGAACACGCCAAAGGTGCGGATGCCCACGACGTTGCGGCAGAAGGTCAGGATCAGCGCCGCCAGCGGGAACAGCAGGAACACGCCGGAGATGCGCTCGTTGCGGGCGATGAAGCGCCCCACATCCGCGAGCCAGGCGGGCCCGCCCGCTTGCGCCGGCTCGAGCGCATCCGACGGCGCCAGCAGGCGGCGGATGCGGAATTCGTGGTTGAAATTGATGTCGCGCGTGTGGCCGAACAGGAATTCGTCGCCGCGGTAGAGCTGCAGGTAGTCCGCCGGCAGCGTGCCGAAGTGGCCGTTCAGCGGATCGAATGGCACCCAGTGGCCGGCGACCAGCGCCTCGACCCATTGGTGCGAGGTCTGCTTGACAACGGGATCCAGGATCACGCCGCCGACCAGGCGCGCGGGAATGCCGTTCAGGCGCGCCAGCGCGACGAACAGGCGCGACTTGCCGTTGCAGCTCGCCTGCCCGAGTCGGAGCGCCGTCAGCGCATCGGTGTAGCCCTTGAACGGCGCCGGCTCGATCTTCGTGTGTGTGTAGTCGAAGATCGTGCGCAGCACCTGCACCAGGTCCGCCGACTGCGCGGGCCGGATCTTCGACCACAGGCCGCGGATCTCCGGGTGACGATACGGAATGGCGACGGTTTCCTCGAGCTGGCGGCGGGCGGCGTCGGACTGCGGCGCGCCGAAGCCGAGACCGGCCGGAAGTTCGTATTGCAGCGCGCGCGTCGCGAGTCGCGCGTGATAGCGGACCACGTGCGGGCCCTCCGGCGGCCGCCCGCTCCACTCGGCGTGCCGGCCAGCGGCGGTGACTTCCTCGTCGTAGGACAGCGGGTCCTGCTCGAAGCCCTCCGAGAGGATGGTCTGGCGTTCGTTGGCGGCCGGCAGGTAGGTGTCGAGGCGCAGCTCGCCGCCGAAACTCTCGAAGCGCAGTTCCAGCGTGTACTCGGTGACCGACGACGGCAGGACGTCGTCCAGCGTCGGTCGCGCCCACCACAGGTGCACGGCCAGCAGTAGCGCGGTCGCGGCGAGCAACATTAGCGACAAGCGATGCGATGTTTTCGGCATTGGAACGGCGGATCATCGCATCGCGATTGGCGGGGCACCCGCACAATCGTCGGTGTTTGGCGACGGCCGGCGATCGTGGCCGCGAACTGTGACCTGCTTCAAGAAAACGCGGCCCGACTTCCGCTGCAGCCAAGGCCCCAGACCGTGATGCGCTGCCGCTGCGATCCACGCGGAGCGCGGCAGACTAGGCTGCTCTCTGCTGGCCGAGGACGGTCGATGACGGCGCGGGTCGGAGAAAACGGCGTGCACAGTCTCCTCATCGTTGACGACGATGAGGCCCTGCGCAGCGAGTTGCGCCAGGGTTTCCAGAGATTCCAGGTCCTCGAAGCCGGCGACCGGGCAGGGGCCGCCGCGGAAGTCCGCCGGTGCGAGCCTGCGGTCGTCGTGCTCGATCTCGGCCTGCCCCCGGATGCCATCGGCGTGGACGAGGGCTTCGCCACGCTGCGCGAAATCCTGGGGCTCGCGCCGAATGCCAAGATCATCGTCGTCACGGCCAATGGCGATCGCGTCAACACCGTGCAGGCGATTTCGATGGGAGCCTTCGACTTCTTCCACAAGCCGATGGACACCGAACTGCTGTCGCTGCTGGTGAACCGCGCGTTTCGCATCCACGAGCTCGAGGAGGAGAACCGGGTGCTGCTGCGCTCGAGCCAGGTGCCGGTGCTCGACGGGCTGCTCGCCAGAAGCGATGTGATGACAAAAGTGTGCCGCGTCATCGAGAAGGTCGCGCCGACTGCCGCCACCGTGCTGCTGCTGGGCGAAAGCGGCACCGGCAAGGAGCTGCTCGCGCACGCGCTCCATCGCCTGAGCCTGCGCAAGCACAATCCCTTCATCGCGATCAACTGCGCGGCGATCCCCGAGTCGCTGCTGGAAAGCGAACTGTTCGGTCACGAGCGCGGCGCGTTCACCGGCGCGATCAGGTCGATGCCCGGAAAGCTGGAACAGGCCAACAC
>JBAQWM010000078.1:0-4685 GCA_049298915.1 Steroidobacteraceae bacterium
GCTCGACGACATCCTCGAGCGTGTCACGCTCCTCGCCGAGCGTGGCCGCGAGGCTCTCGATGCCGACCGGGCCGCCGTCGAATTTCTCGATGATGCTCATCAGCAGCCGGCGATCCAGGACATCCAGCCCCTGGCGGTCGACATCCAGCATGTCGAGCGCGGATTCGGCGACCGCCTGATCGATGCGCCCGGCGGCGCGTACGTCGGCATAGTCGCGCACCCGCCGCAGCAGGCGATTTGCGATGCGCGGAGTCCCGCGCGAGCGCTCGGCCACCGCGCTGGCGCCGCCGGCGTCGATTTCGAGTTCCAGTATGCCCGCGGCCCGGAGCACGATCAGCCTCAATTCCTCCTCGGTGTAGAAGTCCAGGCGCTGCACGATGCCGAAGCGATCGCGCAATGGCGATGTCAGCAGACCCGCGCGGGTGGTCGCGCCGACCAGCGTGAATTGCGGCAGGTCGAGCTTGATCGCGCGCGCGGCGGGTCCCTCGCCGATCATGATGTCGAGCTGGTAGTCCTCCAGCGCCGGATAGAGGATTTCCTCGACCACCGGGCTCAAGCGGTGGATCTCGTCCACGAACAGCACGTCGCGCGGCTGCAGGTTGGTGAGGATGGCAGCCAGATCGCCGGGGCGTTCCAGCACCGGGCCGGAAGTCTGGCGCATGCCGACGCCGAGTTCGTTGGCGATGATGTGCGCGAGCGTGGTCTTGCCGAGTCCGGGCGGGCCGAATATCAGGACATGGTCAAGCGCTTCGCCGCGCCGTCGCGCAGCCTCGATGAAGATGCTCATCTGCTCCTTCACCGGCGCCTGGCCCACGAATTCAGCCAGCCGGCGCGGGCGCACCGTGCGCTCGAGGGCCTCGTCCTCACGCGTGGGCAGTGCGGCAACTACGCGGTCCGGTTCGATCATCGCCTGATTTGCTACCTGGCAGCCGCCTGCAGCGCGCGGCGTATCAGTTCCTCGGTCCTGGCGCCTTCATTGTCGACGGACTTCAGCAGCCGTGTCACCTCGACCGGACGGTAGCCGAGCGCCACCAGTGCCGCATAGGCCTCTGTCTGGGCGCTCGCGCCATCCCCGGGCCGCCGGACCGACGGCAATTGCCCGAGTGCGCGGATGCGATCGCGCATCTCTATCAGCAGGCGTTCCGCGATCTTGCGGCCGATGCCGGGTATCCGGATCAGCGCGTCGGCATCCTGGGCCTCTACGCAGGCCAGGAAGGTCTCGACATTGATGCCGGACAGCAGTGCCAGACCGATCTTCGGCCCGACGCCCGCCACGCGCAGCAGGTCGCGGAACAGGCGCCGCTCGTCCTCGGTCGCGAATCCATACAGCAGGTGGGCGTCCTCGCGTACCACGAGATGCGTGTGCAGCTGCACCTCGCTGCCGAGTTCGGGCAGCTTGTAGAAAGTCGACATCGGCGCTTCCAGCTCGTAGCCGACGCCGGCGACGTCGATGATCAGCGCCGGCGGCTGCTTGCGGACCAGCTTGCCGCGCAGGTAGCCGATCATCGGCCGTGGCCCCTGCGGCCGTTCTGCTGCGCGCCACGGTGATGCGCGTGGCAGAGCGCGATCGCCAGTGCATCGGCCGCGTCCGATCCGATCCGTCCTTCGACCGCCAGCAAGGCCTTGATCATGTGCTGGACCTGCTTCTTTTCGGCCGCACCGGTGCCGGTGATCGTCTGCTTGATCGCCCTGGGGGCGTATTCGAAGACCTCGGCGCCGGTATGGCAGGCCCCGCAGAGGGCGGCGCCGCGTGCCTGGCCGAGTTTCAGGGCGCTGTCGGGGTTCCGGTGCATGAACACGCGCTCGATGGCGACCTCGCCCGGCGCATAGGTATCGACGAGCTCGGCGACATGGCGGTGGATCTCCAGCAGCCTGCCTGCCATCGCGCCGTTGCCGACCCGGATGCAGCCGCTGGCGACGTAGCGGACACCGGTGCGACCGGCGTCCACGACACCGTAACCGGTGACGCGCGAACCGGGGTCCAGGCCGAGAATGCGCAGCATAGACGTTATGATACCGGCAATCCCTCCGGGCCGGCACTTGCAGTGAGATGAAAACGACGACCTATGCGCCTGTTGCCGGCACGACGATCCTGGCCGGATTACAGGCGGAAATCGAGAAGCACGGGAGCGACGCGCCGGACTGGCGCGCGGCCGCAGCGCAGGGCCACGAAACGGCTGCGATCGTCGCGGCACTCGATGCCGAGCGCGAGATCATCGCGGGCGCACTGCTGCAGCCGATCCTGGGCCGCGACCTGATGACGGAAGCCGCCGCCGCCGCGCTGTTCGGAGAGCGGATTGCGGGGTTTGCGGTGCAGTTGAATCGTCTCGGCGAGTTCCAGGCCGGTGCGCAGTGGACGCCGGAACGCGCATTGTCCGCCGCCCAGGCGGATGCACTGCGGCGCATGCTGCTGGCGGTCGTCACCGATCCGCGCCTGGTGCTGGTGCGACTGGCCGAACAGCTGCGCCGCATGCGCGCCGCGCGCAGCCTCGACGAGGCGAGCCGGCTCCGGGTTGCGTGGGAGACGCGCGAAATCTACGCGCCGCTCGCCAACCGCCTTGGTATCTGGCAACTCAAGTGGGAACTGGAAGACCTCGCCTTCCGCTATCTCGAACCGGTGGATTACCGGCGGATCGCGGCCGAGCTGAAGGAAACCCGCAGCGAGCGCGAGAAATTCATCGAGGAGGTGCGGGGCGAAATCGGCACCGAGCTGGACCGCATCGGCGTGACGGCGGAGGTGGTCGGGCGCCCCAAGCACATCTACAGCATCTGGCGGAAGATGCGCCGCAAGGGACTCGCCTTCGACCAGGTGCTCGACATCCGCGCGCTGCGCATCATCGTCGGGACGGTGGCCGACTGCTATGCGGCGCTCGGCGCCGTGCACGGCCGCTGGCACTACATCCCGGGCGAGTTCGACGATTACATCGCGACCCCGAAGGAGAATCTCTATCGGTCGCTGCACACCGCGGTCATCGGGCCGGGCGCGGTGCCACTGGAAATCCAGATACGCACGCGCGAGATGAATGAGCACGCGGAACTCGGCGTCGCGGCGCACTGGCGCTACAAGGAAGGCGGCGAGCGCGACGAGGCCTATGACCGGAAGATCGAGTGGCTGCGGGAACTGCTGGCGCCGGCCGCGGAAACCGAAAGCGACAGCGATTTCCTCAGCCGGGTGCGGGCGGATCTTTTCGAGGACCGCGTCTATGCACTGACGCCGCGCGGCGAGGTCGTCGACCTCCCCTCGGGCTCGACACCGCTCGATTTCGCCTACCACGTCCACACGGATCTCGGCCACAAATGCCGCGGCGCGCGCGTGAACGGGCGCATTGTGCCGCTCGATCACCGTCTCGCCAATGGCGAAGTGGTCGAAATCATGCGCGGCAAGGATGCACAGCCGAGCCGGGACTGGCTGGTCGAGCAGCAGGGATATCTGGCCTCGCCACGCAGCCGCGCCAAGGTGCGCGCCTGGTTCAAGAAACGCGACGTCGGCCAGAATCGCGTGGAGGGCCGCGAGATGTTCGAACGCGAACTGCTGCGGCTCGGCGCCCAGCATTCGCTGGTCTCGGAATTGATCGGTGAGTTCAACGTGTCGAACGTCGATGGGCTCTATCTGGCGCTGGGCTCGGGAGACCTCTCGCTGGCGCAGCTGACCGGCGCCATCCAGCGGCGCATGCGCGGTCGCGAGGCCATGCAGGCGGAAACCGCGGCGCCGAAGGCGGTTCCGGCACGGCCGATCGCCGCGCGGACGGTGCAGATCGAGGGCATCGGCGACCTGCTGTCGGTCTACGCGCGCTGCTGCAATCCGCTGCCGCCGGAGCCGGTGACGGGATATGTGACGGTAGGCCGCGGCGTGACGATCCACCGCTCCGGCTGCAGGAATCTCGCGCGCATTGCGGCGCGCGCGCCGGAACGCCTGCTGCAGGTCGAGTGGGGAAAGAAGCGCAGCGCGCGTTTCCCGGTGGACGTCATGATCCACGCGATGGACCGGCGCGGCCTGGTGCGCGATGTCAGCACCTTGCTGGCGGACGAAAAGGTCAATATCGAGCGGCTGACCACCCGCACCGACGCGGCGGAAGGAAGCGCCGACCTGTCGCTCGGGATTGCGGTCACCGGGCTCGATGACCTGGCGCGCCTGCTGGCGCGGCTGGCGACACTGCCGGGCGTGATCAGCGCGCGGCGCCGGGTCTGAGTGCCCCTCAGCGATTCGGGATGTCGATCGCGCGCTTGTCCGCGGCCAGCGCCGCCTCGTGCATCGCTTCCGAGAGCGTCGGGTGCGCGTGGATGGTCCGCTGCAGGTCCTCGCTGCTGGCGGAATATTCCATGGCGAGCACGCCTTCCGCGATCAGTTCGCCGGCCATCGGGCCGATGATGTGGATGCCGAGAATCTCGTCGCTCGCCGCATCGGCGACGATCTTGCAGAAGCCGGCGCCCGCCTCCATCGCGCGCGCGCGGCCACTGGCGGCAAATGGAAAACTGCCAGTCTTGTAGGGCCTTCCGGTGGCCTTGACCTGCTCCTCGGTCTGCCCGACCCAGGCGATTTCCGGCGCGGTGTAGATCACCGAGGGGATGGTCCGGTAATTGACTTCCCCATACAGGCCCGCGATCCGGTCCGCGACGGCGACGCCCTCTTCCTTGCCCTTGTGCGCCAGCATCGGGCCACGCACGCAGTCGCCCACGGCCCAGAC
>JBAQWM010000079.1:0-10407 GCA_049298915.1 Steroidobacteraceae bacterium
ATTCAGGATGATTCCCTGCCGGCCGTTGGTTCCCATGAACATGCTCGCGACCCAGCCGAGCAGTCCGCCGACGACGAGCCAGATCAGTATGTTCATGTGCCTCTGCCTTGCGTTGATTCGTGCAGGCAGGCTACTCGTGGCAGGCGGCAGTGTCTGTACGGTGGCGCACGCAGCGCATGGATACCCGCAAGCAGGCAAATGTGCGCTTCACGCGAATGTGCGCTATCGTACAGAGCCGGCCTGGTGCCGGAGTGGAGTCTCAGGTGGATGGTCTGGTAGCCAGGCCGTGATCGTTGCCGACACAGCGCGGCAGAATTACCTGCTCGCAGCCCTGCCCGCGCAGGAATGGGAGCGCCTCCGGCCGCTGCTGGAGCTGCGGCCGATGCCGCTCGGCCATGTCCTGTACGAATCCGGCGACACGATGCGGCACGTGTACTTCCCGACGACCTCCATCGTTTCCCTGCTCTATGTGATGGAAGACGGTTCGTCGGCCGAGATCGCCATCGTCGGCAACGAGGGGATCGTCGGGATTTCACTGTTCATGGGCGGTGAGACGACCCCAAGCCGCGCCATCGTGCAGAGTGCCGGCTCCGCGTATCGCATGGCCGGAAAATACCTGAAGGAGGAATTCTACCGTGCCGGCCCGCTGCAGCGCCTCTTGCTGTGTTATACGCAGGCGCTGATCACGCAGATGTCACAGACGGCGGTGTGCAATCGCCATCATTCCGTGGATCAGCAACTTTGTCGTTGGATGTTGATGAGTCTGGACCGCCTCGCTTCGAACGAACTGAAGATGACGCAGGAGCTGATTGCCAACATGCTGGGCGTGCGGCGCGAAGGCGTCACGGAATCGGCCGGCAAATTGCAGAAACTTGGATTGATCAGTTACAACCGCGGCCACATCAGCGTCTTGGACCGGCCGGCGCTCGAAACTCAGGCCTGCGAGTGTTACGCGGTCGTCAGGAAGGAATTCGAACGATTATTGCCTTGGGCGACGGCTGTGCGGCCCGCCGCGGCAGTCGAGCAATACTCGCGGTCCATGATCTGAGGCCCCGGCCAATGATTGGCCGGGGCTTTGATTGGTGGAGGCGGCGGGAATTGAACCCGCGTCCGCAAGCCCTACGCTACAGGATCTACGTGCGTGTCCACGCCTATTGATCTCGCCTCATGCTACCCGGCGGGCGGGGAAAACATGAAACCAGCTCAGGAGCGTTTTAGCAGGATCGGCCCTCAGCACGCCGAAACCGCGATCCTGTGAGCGCGTCCCCCGATTTGGATACACAGGCATATGCCAGTCGGGGGTTAGGCGGGATTAAGCCGCCAGAGCGTAGTTGTCGTCGTTTGCAACTATAGGTTTGCAAGCTGATTAACGAGGAGGCCTGCACCTCGGCACGCCCCTGGAGTTTCGCGACCCACGTCGAAACCGATCGCCCCCAGAAGTCGTGGTCATTGTATCAAATCGGGGGAACCGCCGTTCATGAATTGCGGGGCGGCCACGGAATGAAGGAACTGGTGCGTCGCTGGTACGCGGCGTAGCCCGGGTTGGATGCCACCAGCGAGCGCTCCAGCAGCGTGACCCCGGAGACCCGCAACAGCAGTACCGTCATCAGGACCGGTCCGACCGCGGTCCACCACAGGCCCGGCGCGTCGCAGGCGACCAGCCACAGGCCCCACCAGAGGCAGGCATTGCCGAAGTAATTGGGGTGGCGCGTGTAGCGCCACAGGCCGGTGTCGAGCACCTTTCCATGATTGGCCAGGTCGGCCTTGAATTGTCGCAGTTGCCAGTCTCCGATCGCTTCGAACAGGAAGCCCGTGAGCCACAGCAATGTCCCAGCCAATGCCAGCGCGCCCGGCGACTTCCCGGTCACCGCGAGTTGACCGGCCTGCACCGGCAGCGAGACGATGATGACCAGCAGTGCCTGCAGGCCGAATACCAGGACCAGGCTCTGCCACGTGAAATTGCCGCCGGCCTCCGTGACGCGCCTGCGCCAGCGGGCGTAACGCGGGTCTTCACCCTGTCCCAGATTCCGCAGTGCCAGATATGCGCCGAGGCGCAGGCCCCAGGCGGCGGTCAACGCAGCCAGCAGGGTGCGTCGTTCCGGATCACCGTCGCCAAGAAACCACCCGAGCAACGCAACGAGGGCGAATGCCGGGCCCCAGAAGATGTCGACGATGCTGGCGTTCCTGGTGGGAATGCTGAGCAGCCACAGCAGCAGCATCGCGCCGGAAATGACAGCCAGATTGACCAGGGCCAGTTCGCCAATACGCATGTCGGGATACTCAGCGCCGGCCTTTCATGAATCGCGCCTTTTCCCGCTTCCAGTCGCGATCGCGTTCGTCGGACCGCTTGTCGTGCTGCTTCTTTCCGCGCGCCAGGCCGATCTCGAGTTTGGCCCTGCCGGACTTCCAGTACGCTGCAAGCGGCACCAGCGTATAGCCCTTGCGCTCGACCGCGCCGATCAGGGCATCGATCTGACGTCGGTGCAGCAGCAGTTTGCGGCTGCGCGTCGGGTCCGCCAGCACATGGGTCGATGTGGTTGCCAGCGGCGCAATGTGGGCGCCGAACAGCCAGGTTTCGCCGCTCTTCAGCAACACGTAGGCTTCCTGCAATTGCAGGCGTCCGGCCCGCAGGGCCTTGACTTCCCAGCCCAGGAGCGCAATGCCCGCCTCATGGCGTTCGTCGATGAAATAGTCGTATCTCGCCCTGCGGTTTTCAGCGATGCGCTCCGCCGTGTCCGCCTTCTTTCTGGCCATCATGCATTCTAGCGGCATGGCGCGGTTGTCGGTGCCGGCGGCGCCGGTGACAATCGGCCCCGGAGGTCGTCATTCATGCGTGAAGTGCGCCGCTTCGCCCTGCTGCCGTACACACCCGGCCAGATGTACGCGCTGGTCACCGACGTCGAGCGCTATCCGGAATTTCTGCCCTGGTGCAGCGCTGCCAGAATCATCGCCACCGAAGGCGAATTCGTGACGGTCAGTCTCGGACTCGCGCGCGGCATCGTTCGCGGCAGCTTTTCGACTCGCAACCGGAATGTGCCCGAGCGCTCGGTCGTGATGCAGCTCCTGGAGGGTCCCTTCAGCATGCTCGAAGGTCGCTGGGACTTCCGACCGATCGAAACGGCCGGCACGAGGGTCGAATTGGAAATCCGCTTCCAGACCCACGGGCTGATCGCGGGACTCACGATTGGTCCGGTATTCGAGGAGATCTGCAATCAGATGGTCGATGCTTTCGGACGGCGCGCGCGCCAGGTGTATCGTGGCGCCTGAGCGCATCCGGGTCCTGGTCGTTTGCGCCGAAGCAGGCCGTCAGACCAGGCTCGATCTCGAGGTAGAAGCAGGTTGCTCGGCAGGCGAGGCACTGACGCGCTCCGGAATCCTCGCCATGCACCCGGACATCGATGGCTCGGCATGCGCTATCGGCATCTTCGGCCGCGAGGTAGAGCGCGATTACCGCCTCTGCGACGGCGACCGGGTGGAAGTGCTGCGACCGCTGCTGGAGGATCCGCGCGAGCGCCGCAGGCGACTCGCGAAGCAGGCCAGGACCACAGCGAAAAAAGCAGGCGGGAGCTGACTACGCGGGATTCTTGCGCGGCACCGGAATCAGTTCCTCGATGCGCGCAACCTTTTCGCTCTCGAACCAGACCACCAGATGGCGCTTGTCGATCTTGCGCTTGTGTCCGCGCTGCAGCCGGTAGATGTAATCCCAGCGATCAGGATTGAAGCTGTCGATCACCATCGGTGTGCCGAGCAGGAATCGCACCTGGCTGCGGGTCATGCCCACTTCCACCTGCTCGACCTGGTCCGCATCGAGCAGATTGCCTTGCTGGATGTCCATCCGGTAAATGCAGCCGCCGGCAAGCGTAGTCAGCAGCAACGCAGCGGCGGTGATGGATATCAGTCGCAAAGGTCGCATGAGCGGGGGTCCTGGGCGATAATGCCGCATATCATAGCGGAATCGCCGCATTGCGCGGCGATGGAGCCAAGCCGTGGAATCCAACGATCTCCGCAAGGCCGGTCTGAAGGTCACGCTGCCGCGCGTCAAGATCCTCGAGATCCTGGCCGGCAACCACGGCCGTCACCTGTCGGCCGAGGATATCTACCGGGCGCTGCTCGAGCAGAGCGACGATATCGGGCTGGCAACCGTGTATCGCGTTCTGACCCAGTTCGAAGCGGCGGCACTCGTCAAGCGCCATCACTTCGAAGGCGGAACCGCTGTTTTCGAGCTGAATGAGGGCGAACATCACGACCACATCATCTGCATGGACTGCGGGCGGGTCGAGGAATTCCTGGACTGCGGCATCGAGCGCCGGCAGCTGGATGTCGCCCACAAGCTCGGATTCGAGATCGAGGAACACAACCTGATCCTCTATGGCCGCTGTCGCCGCGATGCCTGCCCGCACCGCCGCAAGCGCGGCTGACCCGTCAGCTCAGTCCGGCACCGGCGCTGCGCAGCATCTCGCGTGCATGTTCACGGGCCTTGCGCGTGATCTCGACGCCACCCAGCATCCGCGCGAGTTCCTCGATCCTCTCATCCTGCCCGACAGCGGCGACGGTCGTGCGACTCGCCCGGCCATCCGTCAGCTTGCTGACCCGCAACTGGTGATGTGCCTGGCTCGCGACCTGCGCCAGATGCGTCACGCACAGTACTTGCCCGCGGTCCCCGAGATCGCGCAGATTGCGGCCGACGATCTCCGCGACACCGCCGCCAATCCCGGCATCCACTTCGTCGAAGATCATGCAGGTTTCGGCTTTCCGATGGGCGGCGGCGACCTGCACCGCCAGGCTGATGCGCGACAATTCTCCGCCGGAGGCGACCCTGGCCACGGATTTTACCGGCAGGCCGGGATTGGCGCTGACCAGGAATTCCAGCCGATCGACGCCATCCTCGGCGGGGTCGGCCTCGGGATCTGACTCGACCGCAATCTCGAATCGCCCGCCCGGCATGCCTGACTGACGCATCAGGCTGGTGACAGCGCCGGCAAGGCCCTTCGCCGCCACACGGCGGCCGGCTGACAGCTGCGCGGCCGCTGCACGGTACTGCCCGCGGATGCCGGCGATGCGGTGTTCCAGCTCGTCGAGTACGAGCTCGGACCGTTCCAGCGCCGCCAGCTGGTGGCGCAGCTCGTCGAGTTGCCGCGGCAGCAATTCGGGCGTCACGTGGTGCTTGCGCGCGAGTTCCACGAGTGCCGCCACCCGCCGTTCGACGAATTCCTGGCGCGCCGGATCCGCCTCCAGCGCCTCGATATATGAGCGGAGTGCGCTGCCCGCCTCGCCAAGCGCGATGACCGCCTCCTCCAGCATGCGCAATGACCCCGCGAGCCTCGCGTCGAGCGCCGCCGCACCGCGCAACTGGCCGGCCGCGCGAGCAGCGAGCGCATGCGCGTCCGAGCCGTCGGCGTCGAACGCCAGCGCGATGGCATTGTGAGCAGACTCGGCGAGCCGGCCGCTGTTTGCGAGGCGCGCGCGTTCATCCAGCAGCGCCGGGACTTCGCCCTGGCCCAGATTCAGTGCCTCGAGTTCGCCCGCCTGGTAGCGCAACAGCTCGATGCGTGCGGCGCGGTCGCGCGCCCTGTCGGCGAGTTCGTCGCGTTCCACGGTCAGGCGCCGCCAGTCGGCGGCGAGAGTCCGTACCGGTGCCAGCATCGATGCATGATCGCCGTGCTCATCCACGAGCTGGCGCTGCATGTCGCGACGTACCAGCGACTGGAATTCCTGCTGGCCGTGGATGTCGATCAGGATTTCACCCAGCTCCCGCACCGCCTGGGCGGGCTGGGTCTGGCCATTGAGATACTGCCGCGAGCGCCCGTCCCGGCCAATCACCCGGCGCAGCACGATTTCGCCGTCATCGTCCGACAGCGACTGCACCTCGAGCCAGCGCTGCACATGCAGGTCGCCCCTGACGTCGAATGTCGCGGTGATTTCCGCGCGTTCGGCACCGTGGCGCAGCATATCGGCGCTCGCGCGACCGCCGATCGCGAGCATCACGGCATCGACGATGATCGACTTGCCGGCGCCGGTTTCGCCGGTCAGGGCGGTAAGACCGCCGCCCAGTTCGAGTTCGACCGAATCAATGATCGCGAGATCGCGGATCTGCAGGTGGACCAGCAATTTCAGGCCTCCTGCCTGCCAATACGCGCACTGCGGCCCCAGTGCAGCTTCGACCGCAGCAGGCGGAAGTAGTCGTAGCCTGGCGGGTGCAGCAGCGTGATCATGCTCGCCGACGGTTCGATGACGAGATGCGAGTTCGCATCCAGGTCGCCGAGCAGAACGCCGTCGCAAGTGACCTGCGCGCGAGTCGCGAAACGCTCGTGCAGCCGCACCTCGACGCGGTTGTTGCGGCCGACGACGATCGGCCGGTCGCTCAGCGTGTGCGGTGAAATGGGCGCGATCACGACCGCCTCGAGCGAGGGATGGATGATCGGACCTCCGCAGGACAAAGCATACGCGGTCGAGCCGGTCGAACTCGCGATCACGAGCCCGTCGCCGCCGTGCGTATTGACGAACTGGCCGCCGATCCAGGTCTCCAGTTCGACCATCCGACCGGACTCCTGGCGCTGCACGACGATGTCATTGAGGGCATGATGAACTGCAGTGGCGCCATCGGCGCCCACCAGCGTCGCCTCGAGCAGATTCCGGGCGTCCGTCTCGTAATGACCCTGCAGGATCCGATCGATGCTTTCGATCATTTCATCCGGCGATACGTCAGTCAGGAATCCGAGTCGGCCGCGATTGATGCCGAGCAGCGGGATATCGCGCCCGATCGCCTGCTGCGCCGCGAACAGCAGCGTTCCGTCACCGCCGATCGCAACAATCAGGTCGGCGTCCCTGCCAAGCTCGCCAACCGGCCGGTGCTCGACATCCTGCGGCAGGTCTCCCGAACTGAAATCCTTGTCAACCAGGACCATGAGGCCGAGGGACCGCAGGTGACGGGCGAGCAGGCCCATCGACTCAGCCACGCGGGCGTCTTCGACCTTGCCAATGATTGCGATCCGGGAGAAGCGTGTATTCATCTGCTTTTGCGACCTTTTAGCACGCGCGAGTGCGTACAAGCCACACCGGCACGGTCCTTGCGCATATGCTCCTTGACACTCGGCAAGGGCGATTGCTAGTTTCAGGGTTGCGCTTGCCCCAATTATTAATTGCCTTGCTAAACAGTTACTTATGACAGAACAGGCACGTGGCCTCGAGGATCCGCCAAATGACCGGGCGCAATTGCTGCTGCGCACCCTGATCGAATGCTACATACGCGAGGGCGAGCCGGTCGGCTCCCGGACCCTGTCGCGCGCGTCGGGATTATCCCTGAGCGCGGCGACGATCAGGAATGTCATGGCGGACCTGGAGGAGCACGGCTTCGTCAGTTCCCCGCACACTTCGGCCGGCCGGATTCCCACCGACAAGGGCTACCGCTTCTTCGTCAACACGCTGCTGCGTTACCAGCCGCCGGACCGGGCGGAAATCGCCGAACTCCGCCGCCGGCTGGAGGCCCGCGCCGGCGATCCCAAGGCGCTGGTCACGGCCGCCTCGCAACTGGTTTCCGGACTCACGCACCTGGCGGGTGTCGTGACCGTACCGCGCGAGACGCACTCTTCGCTGTCGCAAATCGAATTTGTCGGGCTTTCGGGCAACCGCGTGCTGGCGATACTCGTCGTCAACGGGAACGAAGTCCAGAACCGCATCTTGCAGCTTGACCGGCATTTTGCTGCCGACGAGCTCCGCCGCGCCGCTGCCTACCTGAATGACCAGTTCCGCGGTCAGGAACTTGCGGGCGTCCGGTCCCAGCTGCTGACGCAATTGCAGGAGACCCGGGAACAGATGAATCGCCTGATGACGGACGCGATCACGCTCGCGCAGCACGCCTTTGCGATCGACCCGGAAGAGCATGAGGCCGACATGGTCATCGCGGGCGAGACCAACCTGATGGGATTCGCCGAGCTCTCGAATGTCGACCGGCTGCGCCGGCTGTTCGAGGCGTTCAACGAGAAGCGCGACATCCTGCACCTGCTCGACCAGAGCCTGTTTGGCGAGGGCGTTCAGATCTTCATCGGCCATGAATCCGGCTACACGATCCTGGACGATTGCAGCGTGATTGCGGCGCCCTACACGAAGGACGATCGCGTGGTAGGCGTTCTTGGCGTGATCGGCCCGACGCGCATGGCGTACGAACGCGTGATTCCGCTGGTGGATATCGCGGCCCGCATGCTGAGCTCCGCCTTGAAACTGCGCGACTGAGCCCCAGACTGCAGGCCCAGATGACTGAAACGACCCAACAGGCTGAATCCGCCCCGGAGCAGGAATCGGCATCCGAGCAGGCGCCGACGCCCGAAGAGCAGTGCGCGGCGGCCGAGGCGCGGGCCGCCGAGCACTGGGCGGCGTACCTGCGGGCGATGGCGGAGCTCGACAATTTCCGCAAGCGCATGTCGCGTGAACTCGAGGCGACACGCCAGTTCGGCATCGAGCGCTTTGCCGCCGAGGTGCTGCCGGTGGCTGACAGCCTTGCCCTGGCGCTGGATGCGGCGGCCACGGCAGATCCCGCGATATTGGCCGAAGGCCACCGGGCGACACTGCGCCAGTTACAGCAGGCATTCGCCGGCGCCGGCATCACCGAGCTCGATCCGGCGGGTAAGCCATTCGATCCGCAACGGCACGAAGCGATGACCACCCGGCCGTCCGCGGAGGTGGCGCCAAATACCGTCCTGGAGGTGGTCCAGAAGGGTTACCTGCTGAATGGCCGGCTGCTGCGCCCCGCCAGGGTCATCGTGTCGAGCGGGCCGGGCCAGGCGCCGGACGGTTGAAACGGGCCCGATTCGACCCCAGTTCCTGAACCAGTCTCAATTCGCGGAGCGAGCCACATGGCCAAGATCATCGGAATCGACCTGGGCACGACCAACTCCTGTGTCGCCGTCATGGAAGGCGGGGTGCCCAAAGTCATCGAAAACAGCGAGGGCGATCGCACGACGCCTTCGGTCGTCGCGTTCACCAGGGATTCGGAGGTTCTGGTCGGCCAGCCAGCCAAGCGCCAGGCCGTCACCAATTCGCAGAATACATTCCATGCCATCAAGCGCCTGATCGGCCGCCGCTTCGATGACGCCGTGGTGCAGAAGGACATTCCGCTCGAGACCTACAAGATCGTGCGCGCCGAGAATGGCGACGCATGGCTGGAGGCTCAGGGCAAGAAGATGGCGCCGCCTGAAATCTCGGCGCGGGTGCTGACAAAAATGAAGAAGACCGCCGAGGACTATCTCGGTGAGACGGTGACGGATGCCGTTATCACGGTGCCGGCGTACTTCAATGACGCGCAACGACAGGCGACCAAGGACGCCGGCCGTATCGCGGGTCTCAATGTCCGGCGCATCATCAACGAGCCGACGGCGGCCGCGCTCGCCTATGGCATGGACAAGAAAGGCAAGGACCGGAAGATCGCGGTCTACGATCTTGGCGGCGGCACATTCGACATTTCGATCATCGAAATCGCCGATGTCGACGGCGAGCGCCAGTTCGAGGTCCTGTCGACCAATGGCGACACATTCCTCGGCGGCGAGGACTTCGACCGCAGGGTCATCGATCACGTTGCGGCCGAGTTCCAGAAGGAAAGCGGCGTGGACGTGCGCAAGGATCCGCTGGCCGTGCAACGGCTGAAGGAAGCCGCCGAAAAGGGCAAGATCGAGCTGTCGTCCGGCCAGCAGACCGAGATCAATCTGCCGTACATCACGGCCGACGCCTCCGGGCCCAAGCACCTGACCCTGAAACTGACGCGCGCGAAACTCGAATCGCTGGTCGAGGATCTCGTGCGCCGCACTGTCGAGCCCTGCAAGGTCGCGCTGAAGGATGCCGGCCTGTCGGTCGGCGAGATCGATGAAGTGATCCTGGTGGGCGGACAGACCCGCATGCCGCTGGTGCAGAAGGCGGTAAAGGACTTCTTCGGCAAGGAGCCACGCAAGGACGTCAATCCGGACGAAGCCGTCGCGGTTGGCGCGGCCATCCAGGGTGGTGTGCTGGCTGGCGACGTCAAGGACGTGCTGCTGCTCGACGTGACGCCGCTGTCACTCGGCATCGAAACGCTGGGCGGCGTCATGACGCGCCTGATCGACAAGAACACGACGATTCCGACCAAGGCGACGCAGGTGTTCTCGACCGCGGATGACCACCAGACCGGCGTGACGATTCACGTGGTGCAGGGCGAGCGTGACCGGGCGGCCGACAACAAGTCGCTCGGCAAGTTCGACCTCAGCGAGATCCCGCCGGCACCGCGCGGCATGCCCCAGATCGAGGTGACCTTCGACATCGACGCCAATGGCATCCTGAATGTGTCTGCCAAGGACAAGGCGACCGGCAAGGAGCAGAAGATCGTCATCAAGGCTTCGAGCGGGCTGTCGGAGGAAGAGATCAAGCAGATGGTCAGGGATGCCG
>JBAQWM010000080.1:0-8673 GCA_049298915.1 Steroidobacteraceae bacterium
GGTCAGCACCATCCACTGCGGGTTGTTGCCCGATTCGACGAATGACTCGAGCAGCTTCAGCCGTTTCGTCAGGCGCTTGATCTTGGTCTCGGACGTCGTGCCTTCGATTTCGGTGCGGACCTTCGCCGTCTCGGTCGCGAGATCGATCGTCTTCAGCAATTCGAGGATTGCCTCGGCACCCATGCGGGCGTCGAACTCATCGCCATACTGTTCGAGCGCCTCCAGGTACATCTCGTTGGTCATCAGCTGGCCGCGTTCGAGCGGCGTCATGCCCGGATCGACGACCACGAAAGCCTCGAAGTACAGTACGCGCTCGAGATCCCTGAGGGTCATGTCGACCATCAGCCCGATGCGCGATGGCAACGACTTCAGGAACCAGATGTGGGCGACCGGGCTTGCGAGCTCGATGTGCCCCATGCGTTCGCGCCTGACTTTTGACTGTGTGACTTCGACGCCGCACTTCTCGCAGACTACGCCGCGGTGCTTCAGGCGCTTGTACTTGCCGCACAGGCACTCGTAGTCCTTGACCGGCCCGAAGATCTTCGCGCAGAAGAGCCCGTCGCGCTCCGGTTTGAAGGTCCGGTAGTTGATGGTCTCGGGTTTGCGGACTTCCCCGTAGGACCAGGACCGGATCATCTCCGGCGATGTCAGCGCAATCCGGATCGAGTCGAAATTCTCGACCGGTACCTGGGGCTTGAAAAACTTCAGAAAATCCTTCATCGGATCACCCTTCCTGCTCGAGCTCGATGTTGATGCTCAGCGACCGGATTTCCTTGACCAGCACGTTGAACGATTCCGGCATGCCGGCATCCATTGCGTGATTGCCGTCCACGATGTTCTTGTACATCTTGGTGCGGCCATTCACGTCATCTGACTTCACGGTCAGCATTTCCTGCAGCGTGTACGCCGCACCGTAGGCCTCCAGCGCCCACACCTCCATCTCGCCGAAGCGCTGGCCTCCGAACTGCGCCTTGCCGCCCAGCGGCTGCTGCGTGACCAGGCTGTAAGGCCCGGTGGAACGGGCGTGCATCTTGTCGTCCACGAGATGATTCAGCTTCAGCATGTACATGTAACCGACCGTCACCGGCCGGTCGAAGGCCTCCCCGGTGCGGCCGTCGGTCAGCATGGTCTGGCCGCCGGTCGGCAGGTCGGCCATTTCGAGCAGGTGCTTGATCTCGGCCTCGCTTGCGCCGTCGAACACCGGTGTCGCCATCGGCACGCCGTCGGTCAGGTTGCGCGCGAGCTCCAGAATCTCGGCGTCGGAAAACGCAGTGATGTCTTCCTGCTGGCCTCCGGTCGTGTTGTAGACGCGGTCGAGGAACTTGCGCAGCTCGACGACCGCATTCTGCGATTCGATCATCCTGCCGATCTTGTCGCCCAGCCCCTTGGCGGCCCAGCCGAGATGGGTCTCCAGGATCTGCCCGATATTCATGCGCGATGGCACGCCCAGCGGGTTCAGCACGATGTCGACAGGCGAGCCATCCGCGAGGTATGGCATGTCCTCGACCGGTACGATCGTCGAGACGACACCCTTGTTGCCGTGCCTCCCGGCCATCTTGTCGCCGGGCTGGATGCGGCGCTTGACGGCCAGATAGACCTTGACCATCTTCAACACGCCCGGCGCAAGGTCATCTCCGGCCGTGATCTTGGCTTTCTTGCCGTCGAAGCGGCGCTCGAATTCCTTGTGCTGATCGGCCAGCCGGCGGCGCGCAGCCTCGAGCGCCTCACTCGCCGCTTCATCGCGCAGGCGGATCTCGAACCAGTCCTCGCGCTGCAGTTCGTCGAGGAATTCCGGCGTGACCTCGGTCCCCGGCTTCAGCCGGTGCGGACCGCCGCTCACGGTCTTGCCCACCAGTTCGGTACGCAGGCGCGCAAACAGGTCGTCCTCGAGTATCCGGCGCTGGTCATTCAGGTCCTTGCGGACCTTTTCGATCTCCGACTTCTGGATCGCAAGCGCGCGTGAATCACGCTCGACGCCGTCACGCGTGAACACGCGCACGTCGATGACCGTGCCGTCCATGCCCGGCGGCACGCGCAGCGAGGTGTCCTTCACATCGGAGGCCTTCTCGCCGAAGATCGCGCGCAACAGCTTTTCCTCCGGGGTCAGCTGTGTCTCGCCCTTGGGCGTGACCTTGCCGACCAGGATGTCGCCGGCCTTGACCTCGGCGCCGATGAACACGATGCCGGCCTCGTCCAGTTTCGCGAGCGCCGAGTCGCCGACATTCGGGATATCCGCCGTGATCTCCTCGGGCCCGAGCTTGGTGTCGCGCGCCACGCAGGTCAGTTCCTCGATGTGAATCGTCGTGAAGCGGTCCTCCTCGACGACCCGCTCGGAGATCAGGATTGAATCCTCGAAGTTGTAGCCATTCCACGGCATGAAGGCGACCAGCATGTTCTGGCCCAGCGCCAGCTCCCCGAGGTGCGTCGATGGACCGTCGGCCAGCACGTCGCTCCTCGCGATGCTGTCGCCGACCGTTACCAGCGGCCGCTGGTTGATGCAGGTATTCTGATTCGAGCGCGTGTACTTCGTCAGATTGTAGATGTCGACGCCAGGCTCGCCGACGGTGACTTCGGCCTCGTTGACGCGCACCACGATCCGCGACGCGTCGACCGAGTCGACCACTCCGCCGCGCCGCGCGATCACCACCACGCCCGAGTCGATCGCGACGGTGCGCTCGATGCCGGTACCCACAAGCGGTGTCGAGGAGCGCAGTGTCGGCACTGCCTGGCGCTGCATGTTGGAGCCCATCAGCGCGCGGTTCGCGTCGTCGTGCTCCAGGAACGGGATCAGCGCGGCCGCAACCGAAACGATCTGGCGCGGCGAAACGTCCATGTACTCGATGCGATCCGCCGGCATCAGCGTGAATTCATTCTGGTAGCGGCATGAGACCAGGTCGCCCTCGAAACGGCCCCTGGCGTCGAGCGGCGCATTCGCCTGCGCGATGACGAATTCGCTTTCCTCGATCGCCGACAGGAAATCGACGTCGCCGGTCACCCGCCGCTCACGCACGCGCCGGTACGGTGTCTCGAGAAATCCGTACTTGTTGGTGCGCGCGTAGACCGCCAGCGAATTGATCAGGCCGATATTCGGTCCTTCCGGCGTCTCGATCGGGCAGACGCGACCGTAATGCGTCGGATGCACGTCGCGCACCTCGAATCCTGCACGTTCACGCTTGAGACCACCCTCGCCGAGCGCCGAGACGCGCCGCTTGTGCGTGATCTCGGACAACGGATTGTTCTGGTCCATGAACTGCGAAAGCTGGGAGGAGCCGAAGAATTCCTTGACCGCCGCGGCCACCGGCTTCGCATTGATCATGTCCTGCGGATTGATGTCCTCATTCTCGGCCAGGGTCAGGCGTTCCTTTACCGCGCGCTCAACGCGGACCAGCCCGATGCGGAACGCGACTTCGGCCATCTCGCCAACGCAGCGGACACGGCGGTTTCCGAGGTGGTCGATGTCGTCCACCTTGCCGTCGCCATTCTTGATCGCAATCAGCGTCCGCAGCACGTCGACCACGTCGGACATGCCGGCGCCGTACTTCGCGAACAGGCCGCGGGCCACTTCGTCCTTGCGCTGCTCCGCGACCGCGCCGAAATAGCGGCCGTCATACAGGATGCCGGGCTCCTCGAGCCAGCGCTCGGCCTCGGTGCCGGTCAGATTCGACGGAAATTCGCGATCGACCCGGCGATTGAACTTCATGCGGCCGACCGCCGACAGGTCATAGCGTTCCGAGTTGAAGAACAGGTTGTGGAACAGGTTGTCGGCTGCGTCCTTGGTCGGCGGCTCGCCCGGGCGCATCATCCGGTAGATCTCGATCAGTGCCTCGAGCCGCGTCGTGGTCGCGTCGATGCGCAGGGTGTCGGAGACATACGGCCCGCGATCCAGGTCATTCACATACAGCGTGCCGATTTCCGTCACGCCGGCCTCGATGAAGCGCTCGACCAGCGCCGCACTCAGGACGTCATTCGAGGCGGCCAGCACCTCGCCGGTTTCCTTGTCCACGACGTCGTGACCCAGGATCCTGCCCTCGAGGTACTCGAGCGGGACGACCAGGCGCTTGACGCCGGCCTCCTCGAGCTGACGCACGTGGCGCGCGGTTATCCGGCGGCCCTCCTCGACGATGACCTTGCCGCCTGCGCTGATCTCGAACATGGCGGTTTCGCCACGCAGGCGCTCCGGAACGAGTTCGAGCTCAAGCCCCTTCTTGGTCAGGTGCACGACATTCTTGTCGAAGAACAGGTCCAGGATCTCGGAATTCGAGTAACCGAGGGCGCGCAGCAGGATCGTGACCGGCAGCTTGCGCCGGCGGTCGATGCGCGCAAAAACACAATCCTTCGCATCAAACTCGAAATCGAGCCACGAGCCCCGGTACGGAATCACGCGCGCCTGGAACAGCAGCTTGCCGGAGCTGTGGGTCTTGCCCTTGTCATGATCGAAGATGACGCCCGGGCTGCGATGGAGCTGCGAGACGATGACGCGCTCGGTGCCATTGACGATGAATGTTCCGTTGTCGGTCATCAGCGGCAGTTCGCCGAGGTAGACCTCCTGCTCGATCCCGCGCTTGACGCGCGTGGCGCCCGGGGATTCCTTGTCCATCACGCGCAGCCGCAGGCGCACCCGCAGCGGCGCCGCGTAGGTCAGGCCTCGCAGCTGGCATTCCTTGACGTCGAAAACCGGCTCGCCGAGGTAGTAATAGACGTATTCCAGCGTCGCATGACCCGCATAGCTCCGGATCGGGAACACGCTCTGGAACGCGGCGTGAAGACCGGCGCGCTTCAGGTGCGCGTCGATCACCGCCCGCTCCTGTTCCTCCGAAAGCAGCCTGCCGCCAGCAACCTGCCCGCCGGAATGCGAGCTCAGTTCCGTGTGCAGCGCGCGCGACTCGAGCAGCTGCAGGAACTGCGCGTACGACTCAGTCTGGATCGCCAGCAGCGGCGGCACCTCCAGAATTCCCTGGCGCTTGCCAAAGTTCTTCCGGATGCGCTTCTTTTCGGTGAACGTATAGGCCATCGGGGTCACCCTATTCATGAATGAACAAAACCGGCGCACCGGCCAGCACCGCGCGGCCAGCGCCCTGCACGGGGCTGGCTGCGGTGTTGTCCGGTGGCACGGACTGCGAGGCTTCTTGCCCTCGCATGGAGGTCGTTACTTGACCTCGACAGTTGCGCCGGCGTCCTCGAGCTGCTTCTTGATCTTCTCGGCATCCGCTTTCGACACGGACTCCTTGACCTGCGAAGGCGCGCCCTCGACCAGGTCCTTCGCCTCCTTGAGGCCGAGCCCGGTGATCTCGCGGATCACCTTGATCACGGTGACCTTCTTTTCGGCCGGGTAGGCCTTCATTGTCACGGTGAACTCGGTCTGCTCCTCGGCAGCAGGGGCCGCGGCGCCCGCAGCCGCAGCGGCCACAACCGGCATTGCAGCGGTGACGCCGAACTTCTCTTCCATCATCTTCACGAGGTCGACCACTTCCATGATCGTCATGTTCGAGATCGACTCGAGAATCTGTTCCTTGCTAGCAGCCATTTCCGTCTCTCCAGAAAATAGGTTTTCGAATCCGAATCAGCTTGCGGTACCCGTGGTCACGCAGTTTTCGTCGCCCTGACGGCGTCCACCGTGCGAACCAGCTTCGCGTGCGGCTCGGCCAGCGTGCGCACCAGTTTCGAGATCGGCGCCTTCAGAGCGCCCAGCATCATTGCGAGGGCCTGGGACCTGGTCGGCAGGCTCGCGACCCGCTCGAGATCGGCGGCGGGAAACATCCGCCCCCCGAGCGCGACCAGGGTCGCCACCAGCTTGTCGTTGGTCTTCGCGAATTCCCTGACGACACGGGCGGCGGCGCCCGGGTCCTCCCTGGAAAACGCGAGGATCAGCGGTCCCTTCAGGCTGCCCGCGATGCACTCGTACGGCGTGCCGGCGACTGCCTTGCGGGCCAGCGTGTTCTTGACGACACGCAGGTAGACGCCGGACTTGCGCGCTTGCGCACGCAATCCGGTGATCTGCGTCACCGTCAGGCCACGATATTCCGCCGCGACGACCGAATGCGCAGTCTGCGCAACGGCCTGCACCTCGGTCACCATCGCCTGTTTGTCTTCAAGCCTGAGTGCCATTCCATCCTCCTGGCAGAAGCACCATCCACAGGCGCGCATCTGCGCGCCCACCCTTGTGCCGGCCGCTATTCGACCGGCTGATGGCAACCTTCACCAGTGAACACTGACTCGGGTTCCACCATCTGCGCAGGCAACCATTAAGAGGCCATCGCCCCGCCTGCGGTCTTCGATGGTCCGGCGCACCAACGGCCGCCGTCCCATGGTCCCGGCCCCACGGCCGGCACCGAAAACTTGTCTCCTCAGATTCCCAGCGTCGTGCGGTCCACGGCGATGCCGGGGCCCATCGTCGACGACACAGTTACGCGCTGCACATAAACGCCCTTCGACGTTGACGGCTTGTGCTTCTGCAGATCGGCGAGCAGCGCCACCAGATTGTCCCTGAGCGCGGCCGGCTCGAAGCTGGCCTTGCCGATCGTGCAATGGACAATGCCGCCCTTGTCGCAGCGATACCGCACCTGACCGGACTTCGCATTGCGGACCGCGCCCGCGACATCCGGCGTCACGGTGCCGACTTTCGGGTTCGGCATCAGACCGCGCGGCCCCAGGATCTGGCCGAGCTGGCCGACGACCCGCATCGCGTCCGGGCTCGCGACCACCACATCGAAATCGATCTGGCCCGCTTTCACCTTCTCCGCGAGGTCTTCGAGTCCGACGATGTCCGCGCCGGCCTCGCGCGCCGCATCGGCATTCTTGCCCTGCGTGAAGACTGCGACGCGGACTTTCTTGCCGGTACCATGCGGCATCACCGTCGAGCCGCGCACCTGCTGGTCCGACTTCGCGGGATCGATGCCGAGATTGACGGCGACATCCACCGCTTCGTCGAATTTCGCGTTGGCGAATTCCTTGACCAGCGCTACCGCCTGATCGACCGGGTACTGCTGGCCGGGCTTCAACTTCTCGCTCCAGGGCTTCTGGCGCTTGAATACGGTTGCCATGTCAGACGCCCTCCACGTCGACGCCCATGCTGCGAGCGCTGCCGGCGATGGTCCGCACCGCCGCATCGAGGCCGGCCGCGGTCAGGTCGGGCATCTTGGCCTTCGCAATTTCCTCGAGCTGCCTGCGGCTGATCTTGCCGACCTTCTTTGTATTCGGCGTGCCGGAGCCTTTCTCGATGCCGATCGCCTTGCGGATCAGCACCGCGGCCGGCGGCGTCTTCAGCACGAATGTGAAGCTGCGATCGCTGTACACGGTGATGATGACCGGGATCGGCAGGCCCTTTTCCTCCTTCTGCGTTGCGGCATTGAACTGCTTGCAGAATTCCATGATGTTGACGCCCTGCTGGCCGAGCGCGGGCCCGACCGGCGGGCTCGGATTGGCCCCGCCCGCAGGAATCTGCAGTTTGATATAGCCCTGTACTTTCTTTGCCATCGTTCCTCACTGCCGGGTGCAGGCGCCTCGCGGCTCCCCGGTTCAGACTTTCTCCACCTGCCCGAAATCCAGCTCGACCGGGGTCGAACGGCCGAGAATCTGCACTGCCACCTGCAGGCGGCTCTTCTCGTAGTTGGCGGACTCGACCACGCCAGTGAAATCGTTGAACGGGCCGTCAGTCACGCGCACCATCTCGCCGGGCTCGAACAGGACCTTGGGCTTCGGCTTCTCGACGCCCTCCTCGACGCGGCGCAGGATCGCATTCGCTTCCTTGTCGGTGATCGGCGCGGGTTTTTCGGGGGTGCCGCCGATGAAACCGAGGACTTTCGGGGTCTCCTTGACCAGGTGCCAGGCCTCGTCGTCCATCTCCATCTGCACCAGCACGTACCCGGGGAAGAACTTGCGCTCGCTGCGGCGCTTCTGGCCGGCGCGCATTTCGACGACTTCCTCGGTCGGCACCAGCACTTCTCCGAACTTGCTTTCGAGCCCGTGCAACTTGACGCGCTCCTTCAGGCTGCTGGCAACCTTGTGCTCGAAATTCGAGTAGGCATGCACGACGTACCAGTTCAGCGACACATCAACCTCCCTGCCCGGTGACCTGCCTGGCGCCCCAGGCCAGGAACATGTCGACCAGCCAGAAGAACACGCCGAGCGCCAGCACGAAAACGAATACGACCAGCGTCGTGCGCCAGGTTTCCTGGCGCGTCGGCCATACCATCTTGCGCAGCTCCACGCGCGAAGACTGCACATAACCGAAGAGCTCGCGGCCCGGCAGCGACCAGTAAAGCAGCACCAGGCCTGCCGCGAATCCCGCGAGCACCGCGAGGACCCTGAGCGCGACCGGTTGCTCGCCGAACCAGTAATAGATGACGACGCCGCCGATCAACGCGACCGCGGCCAGCACCAGTTTGATGGCATCGACAAATCCGATGCCGGCATCGCCTGCTTGTTCGTTCATCTGTTCCCGCTACGGGTGGCAGGGCAGGAGGGAATCGAACCCCCAACCTGCGGTTTTGGAGACCGCCGCTCTGCCAATTGAGCTACTGCCCTTCCGCTGCCCTGTTTATTTCAGCACCTTGGACACGACACCGGCGCCGACGGTGCGGCCGCCTTCGCGAATCGCGAAGCGCAACCCCTCCTCCATCGCAATCGGTGCTATCAGCTCCACCACCATCTTGATGTTGTCGCCCGGCATCACCA
>JBAQWM010000081.1:0-2655 GCA_049298915.1 Steroidobacteraceae bacterium
GGTGCAGCACGCATCCTCGTCGAAGAGGTGCCGGCCGGCGAACCCTGGGCCGCGATCGCCGATCGCCTGCGGCGCGCCGCCGCGCCGGCGCTGGATGGCGCGGTGACCGACGCTACTTGACCTTGACACTCTCGGTCAGGATCGCGTTGATGTCGGCGATGCCCTGGTCATCGAGCGTGCCGGCGGCGAGGCGCAGGCGCAGTACATTCAGCAGGTAGTCATAGCGGCTGCGCGCGTAATTGGTCTGCGCGTCGAATAGCCGCCGGCGCGCTTCCAGCACGTCCACCGATGTGCGCGTGCCGACCTCGTATCCCGCTTCGGTCGCCTGCAGCGCGGTCTTCGCCGATTCGACCGCCTGGCGCAGCGACTGCACGCGCGCGACCTCGGAATTGACGCCGAGATAGGCGTCGCGCGTCTCGCGTTCGGTCTCGCGCGCGGTGCGCTCCAGCCGCTCACGCGCCGCTGTGTGGAGATACTGGGCCTGTCGGACGCGCGAAGACGTTGCGCCGCTGGTGAACAGCGGCACGGTCAGCTGCAGGCTGTATGTCGTATCATCCGAATCCGAGTTTCTCGGGCCACTGAAGCCGCCCGACGTGAAATCCGACTCAAAGTCGAAACTCGAACGCCGGACCACGAGATCGAGAAACGGCAGATGGCCGCCACGCTCGGAGCTGACATCCTTGCGCGCGATGTCGGCGGCGAGGCGGCTCGATATCAGTCGTGAATTCTGATTCATTGCGAGCCGCACCCAGTCTTCGGCATTCGCGGGGTCCGGGCCGGCGAGCGGCATGTCCGCGCCGGGTTTCGTGAGCTCGTCGAATGTCGAGCCGGTCAGCTCACGCAGCCGCTCCTGGGCGGTCGCCAGGTTGCGCTTGGCCTGTATCAGCGCCGCGCTCGCGGAGTCGAATGCGGCCTTGGCTTCCTGGACGTCCGTCACCGCGATCAGGCCGACTTCGAAGCGTTTTTCCGACTGCTCGAGCTGGCGCGCGATTGCATCATGTGCTGCTTGCGCGGCCTCGAGTGTGTCCTGCGCAGCCAGCACGTTGAAGTACGATTCCGACGTGCGCAGGATCAAGTCCTGCTCCGCGGCGTGATAGTCCGCCTCGGCTTGAGCAACTTGCGCGTCGGCGCGCTGCAGGGCCACCCAGTTCTGCCAGCGAAACACATTCTGCGTCAGCGTGACATTCCAGCTCTCCTGGGTGGAATCGCTCTGGCTGTCGAATGTGAGAATTTCGATTCCGCCAAGCCCGTCCGGGACGAACGTGGTGCCCGACCCATCCGATTCGCTGTCGTCGTACTGGCCGCCCGCACTCAGCTGCGGCAACAGCGCAGACAGCGCCTGCGGCTTCGATTCGCGCGCGGCAAGGCGATTCGCCTCCGCCTCACGGATCAGCGGATCGTTCTTCAGTGCCTGCTGGTAAATCGAGCCGAGATCGGCGGCTCCGGCCAGGGGCGTGGCAACAAGGCTGGCGGCCAGCAGGATCGTACGGATGCAAAGCCTGGTGTTCATGCGAGGACATTCCTTGGCGCGAGTTGAACTGGGACAACTACTGTTCTACTAGTGTATATCACCACATGACCCTGCGCAATGGGCGCCGAAAGAGGGTAAACAGGCACGCCAGTGGGGCTAGAAGTGGAAACGTGCTGCCGGCGGCGCATTGCGCAATGCTTCGATGCAGGTCTCGAACAGGGATTCACTGAGCCAGGCATCGGCAGCCGTGCGCGTGATGAGCCGCGCCTCCATGACGGGCGGGGACCCGACCACCACGAACAACCGTCCCCCGACCGCAAGCGCGCGTTCGAAGCGCGGATCGTAAACCGGCATGGATGCGGTCACGGCGATCGCCTGGTAACGCGGCTCGAAAATCCGCGCAAGCGCATCGGCGCATTCCACCCGCACGCGCGTGACGCCGAGCCCTGCCAGGGCGCGCATCGCGGCGTCGGCCAGGGCGGCATGAATCTCGAGACTTTCGACGTCGCCGCTCTGGTGCTCGAGGCAGGCCGCGAAAAATCCGCTGCCGGCGCCGATTTCAAGCACGGATTCGCCGCGTTCCAGCCGCAGCGCCTGCAGGATGCGGCCTTCAAGCTTGGGCGGCAGCATGAATTCCCCGTGCCCGATCGGTATGGCGGTATCGGCGAATGCGACACTGCGATAGGCTTCCGGCACGAAATGCTCGCGCGGGACTGCCGCCAGCGTCTCCAGCACGCGCGGATCGAGCACCTCCCAGGCGCGAACCTGCTGGTCGATCATCTGCCGCCGCGCGACGTCGGTTTTCTCGATCATTCTGCTCCTGCCCGGGCCACCCGCTGAGATAGCCGAACCATTATGGTGAATCGCGCGGGGTCGTGGTACTGGCCTGGGATATGCTGCGAACGACTGTGTAAGACAACATATTCGACGGTTTCCCGGCAACCCAGCCCGCGAGAAAACCGAAGGGGATGACAGGCCGCATGACGGTCCCGGTGATCGCTATTGCCGGATTCGCGATTGTTGCCGCCGTGCTCGTCGTCGTCATCCTGATGCAGCGGCGCGCACTGCGCCGGCTCGCGGAGACTGCTGAAACGGAGCGTCGGACGGCCCGCGAGCGGGCGGTCGCGGCGGCCGATGTCGCGCGCGCGATGCTCGCGGGCATGCGCGAACCCGCGCTCCTGCAC
>JBAQWM010000082.1:0-8025 GCA_049298915.1 Steroidobacteraceae bacterium
CGCATGCCGCGCGGCTACACCCTGTTCGAGTTGCTGCTCGCCTTGACGCTGACGGCGGTCCTCGCAGCCATCGCCTATCCGGGATTCCGCGCCTGGCTGCTGGACAGCAGGCGTGATGCGGTCGTCGCGAGCACCCTGCACGCGGTTCATGCCGCCCGTCAGTTCGCCGCCGCGCGCGGCGAATCGATCGAGCTCTGCGCCACCGTCGATGCAGCGAACTGCTCCGGCGGATCCGATTGGTCCAGGGGCCTCCTGATATTGGGCGCCGGCGGCAGTGTCTACCGCAGCCTGCCCGCTTCGAATCCGGAGCGCGGGCCGAGACTCAGCTCGAATCGTCCGTTCCTTCACTTCGAGGCCGGCACCAGTTTCGCGAGTCCCGCGACCTTCACGATCTGCGACCGGCGCGGCAGCCGCGCGGCGCGCGCGGTAATCGTGAGCCGCAGCGGCCGCCCCAGGGTCAGCGAACGCGACGCTTCGGACCGGGCACTCAGATGCTGAGAACCAGACAGGCGCGGGGATTCAGCTTGCCCGAGGCGCTGATCGCGATCGCCATCATGGTCGCTGGCCTGGCGGGTTCGGCTTCGATGCTGCTGCAGACCGTCAGGCAGGAACGCGAGTCAGCCAATCGCCGCGCAGCCATCCGGATCGCGTCCTCCGTGGCAGACCAGCTGCGCGCCATCCGGAGACCGGACGCACGACCGGTCATGGCGGTCACCGGTATCGATCCGGACATGTCCTGCAGAGGCGCCCCTGCCAATTGCGCAGCCGAGCACGCCGCCCTGCAGCTGCGTATTGCCTGGGCGGCCGAAGCGGCGCATGCGCTGCCACAGGGCGCGACGATCACCCTGACCGTTCCCGATGACGCGATCTGCGCCTATCTGATTTCGATCGCATGGGCAGCGACTGGCGGGGGTATCGAGCGTCTGGATCTGCCGGTCAGCACATGAAACGAAGCGCGGGCCTGACACTGGTCGAATTGATGATCGCGATGCTGCTGCTGCTGATCGCGACTGCTGGCGCGCTGGCGGTCGTCGCGCAGGGCCGGTCGCTGCAGCGCACCGGCGAGTCCGTGGCAGGACTCGAGGAAACCGCCGATGCCGCATTTGCGGTGCTGGTTGATGAGCTGCAACTGGCAGGGTACCTCGGGCTCGCCGTGCCGGGCAGCCCGGTTGAAGGCTCAAGCGCGAGCGGCGTCGGGGAAGCACCTGGCCTTGCCGTCGCCGGTGGTTGCGGTATGTCACTCGCTCACGATCTGAATCTGGTGATCACGGCGTCGGACAACAGCTACCGCGTCGATTCCGCGACCCCGTTGCGCTGTGCCGCCGGACCGAATGGCCGGGCCGCTGCCGGCGCGGACACGCTGACGGTACGGCACGCATCCCCAGCAGGCACGATGCCGGATGCCGGTCGCCTGCAGGTCGAAACGACAATGCGCGCCGGCCGTCTGATGGCGGATGGCATCGCGCGTCTGGGTGCGGGCGCGCGCATCCACGATCTCGAAGTCAGTGTCTTCTATGTAAGTGCCGAATCCAGCGCAGCGCGTGGCCGACCTTCATTGCGGCGCAAGCGGCTGGTCGGCGGCAACCGGCCCGCATTCCAGGACGAGGAACTCGTCATGGGTGTCGAGGACATGCAGCTGGAATTCGGGCTCGATGATCCGCAAGACGAAGACGACGCCATCGATCGCTGGGTCGGCCCCGCGGCATTTGCGGCAGCTGACACGCCGCGCGCCATTCGAATCTGGATCCGCGCGCGCAGCGACACGCCGGAACGGGCGCCGCTCCAGCTGCCGGCTCTCTCCTACGCGAATCGCGCGGAGCCGCCGCTCTCGAGCCGGTATCGCCGGAAGCTCTCGAGCCGGATCATCGAGCTCAGGAATCTCCGGGGCCGACCGTGACGCGTGCGTGCGCGGGTGCTGCGCTCGCCGTCGCGCTGGTGCTGCTCGCCGGCCTGTCTGCGCTTGCGCTGGCGGCGGCAGCGGTCGCCATCACGGCGCTCGCCCTGGCGGGGCATCAGCAGGGTGCGGCACTCGCTCTCGAAGCGGCAGAAGCCGGCATTTCCCGGGCGCTGGAATCAGCGCGGCTACACGCCGCGGCAGGCAGCGATGGACCAACAGCGCATAGCGTCGGTGGCACTTCGCTGGCGCTGTTCCAGACCTGGACGACGGCGGTAGCGGACGGCGGCGCGTTGCCACCGGGATTCAGCATCGGGGAATCGGATTCCACGTTTCAGGCGCGGCATTTCCTGATCGTCTCGAGCGGCCAGGCGACACGCAATGCGCGGGTGCGTCTCGAGCAGGGATTCTATGTTGTGGTGCCGCATCGATGAGTAGCGACGGACTGCCGCGGTCCATTCTGATGTCAGCGGCGGGACTGTCAGTCCTGTTCGCGTGCCTGGCCGGTGCCGACCAGGATGAGGCCTGGCTCGGGCGCGCGCCACTGCCGGCAGGCACCAATCCGCTGCTGATCATCGTGCTCGATACTTCGGCCGCGATGGCCGGGCGGATCAGGGTCGCTGTTCCCTACGATCCGCAGATCCAGTACCGGCCCGACGCAGCGCAGCAATGCGATCCTGAGCGCGTGTACTGGCGCCGCGGACCCGGCCCGGCGCCTGACTGTCGTAGCAGCATCGGTCTTGGCCTGCGCGCGACGGCCACGGCAGGCGGATTGCTGTGCGATTCCGCGCGCGCTCCACTGGCGCGACACGGCTACTTCGTGGCCTCGCGGGCGGCTCAGTGGCGTCCGGCGGGCGGTCACTGGGACGCACTGGGCAATGCCAGTGCGGAAACCGTCGAATGCCGGGACGATCGCGGTCGTCATGGCGCCGCCGCGGGACAGTGGTTCGTAGCTGACGGTCGAGCCGGTCCGTGGCATCAGGCGCCGGAGTCGGAGATCGACTGGAATGCCGCGCCTCACGGTGAGCCATACATATTCTATGCGGGGAATTTCCTGAACTATCTGGCAGCGGCCGCATCGACTTCCGAGACGTCGCTGGCGACGGCGGCGTCCGCCGCGATTGCGGCGGCAGTTGACGCAGAAAGCGAGCTGGACATCGCAGTCGTCCGTCTTTCCGACCGCAGGCCCGACGCCGAGGGCGGATTCGTACTGCTGGCGCCGGTATCAGCAGCGGTGGCAGCCTCCCGATTACCCTCACTGTTCGCCGGCATCTCGCCAGCAGGCGGTGCGCCGCTCGCCGAAGCCATGACCGAAGTCGCGGCATGGCTGTCCGGAGCTCCGGTGCGCTACGGCGAGGATGCGCGCGCCGATGCCGCCGCCCGCGATCCACAGTTTCCCGCCCGATATCGGTCGCCATTCTCGAGTCCCTGCCGACCGGTGACGATTGCGGTCGTGACGGCCGGCGAGGCATCGGAAGACGCGGGGGCCGGATCGCTTGCGGGCGGCCAATCCGGCTTCAACGAGTTGACCGGCGGCTGCGATACGAACTGCCTGCCGGCGCTCGCACAATGGCTGGCACAATCCGATCTGCGGCCTGACCTGCCAGGACGCCAGCATGCACATCTGGCCTGGGTCAGCCCGTATCCTCGGCCTGCGCTCGTGGCTGCGTCCATGGATCAGGCAGGCGGCAAGAGCGAATTCCTCGAAGATCCGCTCGCCCTGGCAAATATTGTCGCGCGCGGCCTGCAGCACGATGCGGCGGTACCGGGCGGAGCACAGTTGTCGGCGGCTGGAATGCTGCCTGCGCAGCAGTCAACCCATGAGCCAGCCGTGATCTATGGGCTGTCGGTTCCGCAGGCCCGCCAGCGCTGGCTTGGAAATCTCCTGCGCTACGCGTTGCAGGCTCCCGCCGCTCCGCTCGCACCACCGGTCGTAGTCGGCAGTGATGGAGAACCGGCGCTGGATCCGGCAAGCGGCCTGCCGTACGCGGACAGCATCAGCGCATGGAGCGATCAGGCTGATGGCGTTGCGCTGCTGTCGGGTGGCGCTGCCGCGCGGTTGCCGCCCGCGGAATTGCGGCGGCTGTACAGCGATGTCACGGATAGCGCCCTGACATCCGCCGCCAACCGTCTGACTTCCGGAAACAGGGCATTCAGCGCAGAAGTACTCGGCCTCGGTCCACACGACACCGAGAATGCGGACCAGGTGATCACATGGCTGCTCGATCAACGCCGGCTCGGCGACCCGGGCCTGCGATCGCCTGCAAGCGTGAGTCACGATGGCGCGGACAGTCGCACGACATTTGTCGCGACCCACGATGGCGTGCTGCACGCATTCGACTCCGATACCGGCGTCGAGCGCTGGGCCTTCATTCCGCGGCCCATGCTGTCGCGCCTTGCGACGCTGATGCGCGATGAAGCGAGCATCATTCGAAGCCACGGCGTCGACGGACCGCTCGCCGTGCACCGCCACGATGCGAATGGAGACGGCCGGATCGATGCCGGCTCTGGCGAGCATCTGTGGCTGATATTCGGATTGGGCCGCGGCGGCGGCGGCTACTACGCCCTGGATGTGGCGTCGCCCGAGGAGCCACGGCTGCTGTGGTCGCTGACGCCCGCCGATATGGGCGATGGCGCCGAAAGCTGGGCGCAACCCGTCATCACGCGCCTGATCGTCGCCGGCGCCAGCCAGGCTCCGGGCTCCTGGGTCGCCATGCTGGCCGGCGGATACGACCGGGCCTACGATTTCGCGGATTCACCTGCCAACGCGTCCGGCGCATCGCTGTCGATCGTCGACGCAGCCACGGGTGTGCGGCTGTGGCGCGCCGCCGGCCGCGCCGCATTGCTGCCGGACCTGCACTTGCCGGCCATGAACTCGAGTCTCGCCTCGGCGCCCCGCGTCCTGGACCTGGATGGCGACGGATACGCCGATCGAATGTATGTCGTCGACGTGGCCGGCGGGCTGTGGCACATCGAGCTGCAGAACGAAGGAACGCCCGCGAATCTGGCGGGCGCGCGGCTGGTCGCAAGCCTTGGCGGCGGCGAACGGCGCTTCTACTCGAGCCCGGATGTCGCAATGACCCGCGCGAGCGGCGCAGTCGAGCTCGCAATTTCCTTCGGCTCCGGCTGGCTCGCCAGGCCGCGCGACAATCGCGTCGTCGACCGGTTCTACTCGATTCGCGACCCAAAGCCCGGTCGCGGCATCCTGCAGGAATCCGATCTGCATGATGCGACGCTGGGTGAAGAGCCGATGCCGGTCGGCGCAGCCGGCTGGTTTGTGCGACTGGATGCGCACGGCGCCGGCGAAAAGGTGATCGGCTCGTCGCTGACCTTCGATCACCGCCTGCATATCCTCAGTTACCAGCCGGTGGCCGCGCCGGCCGCGGCAGTCTGCGGACCGCCACAGGCCGTGCGACGCCTGCACCGGCTCGATGTGCGCAGCGGCCTTCCAGCCGGTCGGCTGAATCCGGATCGCGACCTCGACGAGCCTGAACTGCCCGCCTCGGGCCTGCCTTCGGCGCTCGGCTTCGCGTTTCCCGGATCCTGGGACCCGGCCTGCCCGGACTGCCGGGCAAGGCCGGTCGGGTTTGCAGGCAGCGAAATCTTCGACGCCGGTTTTGGCAACGACCCGGTCAGGACCTCATGGCGCAAATTGCCGGCCGAACCGGATACTCGCTGATCGAAGTCATGGTGGCGCTCGTGATCGTCGCGATCACGGCATCCCTGGCCTTCGCTACCCACCGGCGTTACCTGCTGCGCAGCAACCGCATCGAGGCCATCCAGGCCCTGCTGGCCGCCGCGGCGGAACAGGAGAAATTTCACCTGGCCCACGGGCACTATAGCGACAGGCTGGACGCGCGCGCCGGGGACGAGACGCCGGGACTGCCGGTGCCTTCGGTCACGCCGCGTCGCCGCTACGCAATGGCAGTCGAAGGCGCCGATGCCGGCGTCTTCAGGCTGGTCGTGACGCCACTGGCGGAAGGCGGTCAGTGGGACGATGCGGAATGCCGGTGGTTTTCGATCGACGAGACCGGGCGTCGCCAGGCGCGCGATTCGAAGGGTCTCGATTCCACCAGCCGCTGCTGGTAAGCGCGCTAGAGCGCCGGTGTCCTGGCCACGCCGCGCAGCGCCTGCGGCAGCCCGAACACGACGCTCTCTTCGCGTCCGATCACCTCGACGCCTTCCTGCCCGCCCCAGTCACGCAGCCGCGCCACCACCTGCTGCACGAGCGTCTCGGGAGCCGAGGCGCCAGCCGTCACGCCAACTGCCTGCTTGCCTGCGAACCATTCCGGCTTCAGGTCATCTGCGCCATCCACCAGATAACCCGCGATGCCGTTGGTGACTGCAATCTCGCGCAGACGGTTGGAATTGGAGCTCGACTGCGATCCGACCACGACCAGCACGTCGCAATGCGCGACCAGCTGCTTGACCGCATCCTGGCGATTCTGCGTGGCGTAGCAGATGTCCTCCTTGCGCGGGCTGACCAGCGCGGGAAAACGCTCGCGCAGCGCCGCGACGATCCTGGCGGTGTCGTCCACGGAGAGCGTGGTCTGCGTGACCAGCGCCAGCTTGGCGGGATCCCGCACCTTCAACCGCCCGGCATCGGCCACCGTCTCGACCAGCTGGATGCTGCCGCCGGCGCCCGTGTCGAAGCGCCCCATGGTGCCCTCCACTTCCGGGTGTCCGGCATGGCCGACAAGAATCACGTCGAGACCATCCTTCGCGTAGCGTCCGACTTCCATATGAACCTTGGTCACCAGCGGGCAGGTGGCGTCGAACACCGCGAGTTTCCGACGCGCCGCTTCGGCCGCGACGGCGCTCGGAACGCCATGCGCGCTGAATATCACGGTGGCGCCGTCCGGCACCTCGTCGAGTTCATCCACGAATACCGCGCCGAGACTGCGCAGGCGGTCGACGACGTAGCGATTGTGCACGACTTCATGCCGCACATAGATGGGTGCGCCAAAGAGCGAGACCGCGCGCTCGACAATGTCGATCGCGCGGTCGACGCCGGCGCAGAATCCGCGCGGATTGGCGAGCAGCACTTTCATCCGGGGGGCGCCTTGCTGCGGTGCCTGTGCATCAGCGCGTCGATCACCAGCATGATGGCGCCGCTCGTGATCGCGATATCGGCGACATTGAAGGCGGGAAAGTAGGCCTGGTTCCAGTGGAAATGCAGGAAGTCCACCACGTACCCGTGCTGCAGCCGGTCGATGCCGTTGCCGATCGCCCCGCCGAGTATGAATGCGAGTCCGATCGCGAGCCACGGATAGCCGCGCGCCGGCAGGGTGTAAAGCCACCACATTACCGCGACGCCGATGGTGCCGGCGAGACTGATGAAGAACCAGCGCTGCCAGCCACCGGCCTGCGCCAGCAGGCTGAATGCGGCGCCGGTATTGTGCAGCCTTGTCAGCTCCAGGTAAGGGCCGGATTGCATCACTTCATAGAGCTCGAACTGGCTTACGACGAACCACTTGGAAAGCTGGTCGGCCGCAATGACGATGACTGAAAGCCAGGCCCAGACGAGTGCGGTCTGCCGCGGAAAGATATCCTTGCTCACGCGTAGCGCCTGGTCTCGACGGGACCGTCCAGATTACCGACGCAGCGCGCGCAGATTTCCGGATGCCTGGCATCCGCTCCGACATCGGCCCGCCGATGCCAGCAGCGGGCGCATTTCGTTGCGTCCTGAACGCCGACGCTGATCCATGCCCCGGTCTTCGCGACCGTCGGCGCGGGTACCGCGTCGGCGGGACGCTCGCCCGCGGGCAGCAGCCGCGCCGAGGAAGTGATCAGTACGAATCGCAGCTCATCGCCGATTGCCGCCATCCGGCGATGCTGCGCCTCGTCGAGGTAGACGTCCACCCCGGCCTCCAGCGGCGCGCCGAGTCTGCCCGCCGCGCGCAAGCGCTCGAGTTCGCGCGCGACGTCGGATTTCAGCGCGATGACGGCGGCCCAGTCGATCTCCGTAGATGGCGGGACTTCGGGCAGAGGCCACCAGTTCGCGAGCAGCACCGATTCTTCGCGCGTGCCTGGCAGGTATTTCCAGACCTCCTCGGCGGTGAAGGACAGGATCGGCGCCAGCCAGCGCACCATGGCCTCGGCGACCTGGTACATCGCGGTCTGCGCCGACC
>JBAQWM010000083.1:0-2507 GCA_049298915.1 Steroidobacteraceae bacterium
CGAGCAACTCGCGGGCTCGTGCGATCGGAAAGACCACGTCGCCGCCGATGATCTCGCGCTGCATCGGGTGCAGGCCGAATTCAAAGCCCGTCACGATGCCGAAGTTGCCGCCGCCACCCCGCACCGCCCAGTACAAATCGGGATTTTCTTCCGCACTCGCATGGCGGAACTGACCGTCCGCGGTCACGATGTCCACGGATTTCACGTTGTCGAGCGCGAGGCCGAAGCGTCGCGCGACGCGCCCGAAACCGCCGCCGAGCGTGAGACCGCCGACCCCGGTGTGCGACACGGTGCCGGCCGTCGTCACGAGGCCGTGCGCCATGGCCTCATGATCCAGGTCTCCCAACAGGCTGCCGCCCTCGACGTAAGCCCGGCGCGCAGTCGTATCGACGCGCACGCCGCGTAGCCGCGACAGGTCAATCTGGATGCCGCCGTCGCAGGTGGACTTGCCGGAAAAGCTGTGGCCGCCGCACTTCACGGCCAGGAGCAGCTCGCGCTCACGCGCAAAGGTCACTGCGCTTCGGACATCCGCCGCACCGGTCGGCTGCACGATGAGCGCCGGGTGCTTGTCGAACTGCGGATGCAGGATGCGCCGTGCCGAGTCGTAGCCCGCATCGCCGGCGCGCAGGAGCGGCCCGCGCAGGCTCGCCTTGAACTCGGCGACTGCTGCCTGCTCAATGATCGTCGCGGATCCGTCGAGCTTGACCGCCGCGAGTCCACCCGCGGCCTGGGAGGCTACTTGATCGAGCGCATACAACCGCGGACCTGGAAGTGCACATGCAACCGCGGTGGCCAGTGAAGATTGGAAGAAACGACGGCGGTTCATCATGTGCATTCCCCCTGTCAACGCGCCACTTTGTTACCAAGGGCGTAAAGAGGCAAGACCGCGCCGCTGCCCAGTTGCGGGCGATCGAGAAATTGAGACAACTCCGGAAGGGCGGTTAGCGCCGTCATCAGGCGCCACGGTCAAAGTGCCACCAGCGCTTGTCCTTTTCGCGTAGGGCCTTCGGGTGTAGTCTCCCAGCTCGACGGCTGTTCCAGGGGAGATCAACATGAGGAACAGAATCCACAGTCCGGGAATCAGGGCGTGGGCCTGCATCGCTGCGCTCGTGCTGCCAGTTTCCGCCCAGTCCGCCGCCAAAGGCGAGGCGGACTACGAAGTCTGGATCATCGACCAGTCCGATTCGCCCGGGCTGAAACATGGCGGCACCTTATACATTTTTCCCGGCACGCGGTTCACCGACGGGCGGACGCCATCGCCGGACGAAGCGCTAAAGATCGACCTCGGCGGCGCTTCCTCGACGCTCTGCCACGAGCGCACCGGTGCAAACCCGGTCCGTCCGCACATGGCGCTGTTCAACAGCAACGGCACGCATGCAGTCATCGCCTTCGTGGCGAGCGGCCATGTTCTGGTGCTGGACGCCGCAACGCGCGCCCCGGTCGACTGCCTGCGTACGACCGAGTCGCCGACCGGCCGCCAGGCGCACGCCGCGTTTCCGGCTACGGACGGCTCCTACATCCTGGTCGCCAACCAGAACGGCAAGCGCCTCGAGCGCATCGATTCTGATTTCAAGGGCGGCCGCTTCTCGCACAACGCAGAGGCGACGCTCGATCTCGCGACCTGCACCACGCCCTCCGGACAGCCGTGCCAGGCCGTGGAGTTGCGGCCGGACAACGCCCCGATCTGCCCGGTGATCAGCAAAGCCGACGATCTTGCTTTCGTGACGCTGCGCGGCGGTGGCATGCTGGTCGTGGATCCGCGCCCGACGCCCATGCGGATCGTCGCCGAGTACGACATGAAGACGATTCATGGTAACGGCTGCGGCGGCCTGCAGCACGGTGACAATCTCTACGTCAACTCGGGCGGGCGGCCCGGCCCGATGGAGCACTTGCACGTCTACGGGTTCGACGTTTACCGGTTTGGGCTCGGTGCGTTCCGGGCCGGAAGCGAGCCGACAGTCAACGAGCCGGAGCCCACCGTCGTGTACCAGGTGGACGGCGCCCATGATTCGCACGGCATGGTGCTCGCGGGCGACGCTGGACGCTATCTCTGGGCGTTCGATCGGCACGCGGACAGCGCCGAGGTATTCGCAACCGCCGACGACCGCCATGTCGCGACCATTGCGTTGAACGGAAAACTGACAGACAACGCGGCACCCGATCTGAGCGACGTCTCACCGTCTGGCAATCTGGTATTCGTGGCGCTGCGCGGCCCGACCCCGCTTTCCGGCGATCCCCACAATGCGCGCGGTGCAACGCCGGGGCTCGGGATCATTCAAGTGACGGACGACGGACGCGGCGGCGAGCTGAAGGGCATCGTGCGCTTCACGAATGTCGGAACCGACGGCGTCGAGCGCGCGGACCCGCATGGCCTGCGCGTGCGGCGGGTGAACTGAAGCCGACCCGGCAATTCGCCGCGACGAGCATCACTTATACATAGATCAATAAGTTCCGGGTTGCACCCCGCAGATGGTCAACCGCCGTGCCGGTCGCGACGCGAACGTGTC
>JBAQWM010000084.1:0-13694 GCA_049298915.1 Steroidobacteraceae bacterium
CGGTGTCAGCGACTGCGGTGAACCAGCTCGGCGGCAAATTCGCGCAACTGGCCTGCTTCCGGCCCGAACTGCGCCAGTGCCTCGATGCCCGCGCGCGCCAGCTCCGCGGCGCGTTCACGCGCCGCCGGAACGCCGACGATGGCGGGATAGGTCGGCTTGCGGCGCAGCGCATCGGCGCCGCCGTGCTTGCCAGTGAGCGAAGGGTCGCCCAGCACATCGAGCAGGTCGTCGACGATCTGGAATGACAGGCCGACTACGGTGCCGTAGCGATCCAGCGCCTGCCGCCGCGCCTTCGACAGTGCGGGCGCAGCGGTGCAGGCGATCAGCACCGCGGCGCGCATCAATGCCCCGGTCTTGAGGGCGTGCATTTCCTCGATCTGGCTGCGTTCCAGGATTCTGCCGACCGCGCCGAGATCCAGCGCCTGGCCGCCTGCCATGCCGCGTGTGCCGCTGGCATGGGCCAGCGTGCGGATCATTTCCAGGCGGCGCGCCGGCTCCACCTGCAAAGAGCTGTCCGCCGCCAGGATCTCGAATGCCAGCACCTGCAGCGCATCACCCGCGAGGATCGCGGTTGCCTCGTCGAATGCGCGGTGTGCGGTCGGGCGGCCGCGGCGCAGGTCGTCGTCGTCCATCGCCGGCAGATCGTCGTGAACCAGCGAATAGGCGTGAATCAGCTCGACCGCCGCCGCAGGGCCATCGAGCGCCTCGGGCGCGAGGCCCACGGTGGCGCCGGTCGCATAAACGAGGACCGGCCGGATGCGCTTGCCGGGTCCGAGCGCCGCGTAGCGCATGGCTTCATGCAGGCGGACGGGCGATGAATCGACGGCGGGCAGACAGCGATCGAGAACGCCTTCGACGCGCGCGCGGTAGAGCGACTGCCAGTCCGTGAGCGATATGGCCTGCGCGGACATCGGACAATCTGCTCAGTCGCCGGCAGGTGGCACGAACGGCTCGATCGTCTCCCCCTGCTGCCCGCGACTCAGAATGCTGATCTTCTGCTCGGCCTGGCGCAGCGCCTTCTGGCAGTTGCGCGTCAGTTCAACGCCGCGCTCGAACTGGCGCAGGGATTCCTCGAGCGACAACTCACCCTGTTCCAGGCGCTCGACGATCTGTTCGAGCTCGGCGAGCGCCGCCTCGAAATCGGGGGTCGCAGTCTTGTGTCGCGTCAAGGGTAGCCGCCTTGCAGCGCAGTTGGGGCGGCTACGTTACACAGGCGCCGCACATCAGGTCAACGCGAGCATTGAAATCCGTCCCGGCCTGAGAGTGGAACGCAGGCCGGCATCCGCGGCTGCTAGAATCGCCGCGCCCGCGGCGCACCCACGCCGCGCCAAGCGCAGGTTGCAATGAGCCAGTCCTACAATGCCGCCGACATCGAGGTTCTGACCGGTCTCGAACCGGTCCGGCGCCGCCCGGGCATGTACACGGACACCCGCAGTCCCAATCACCTGGTTCATGAAGTCGTCGACAACAGCGTCGACGAGGCGCTGGCGGGCCACTGCCGCAACATCTCGGTCGTCGTGCATGCAGACGGCTCGGTCTCGGTAGACGATGACGGTCGCGGCATGCCGGTCGACATCCATCCCAAGGAAAAGGTCAGTGGCGTCGAACTGATCCTGACGCGCCTGCACGCAGGCGGGAAATTCTCCGGCAGCAGCTACGAATCGGCCGGCGGCCTGCACGGCGTCGGCGTGTCGATCGTCAATGCGCTTTCGAAACACCTCGAATGCAATGTGCGGCGCGACGCCAAGGAATGGAATATCGGGTTCAGGGACGGCAGGGTGGTGTCGAAACTCGAGGTCGTCGGTCCCGCCAGGCGCGGTCATACCGGCACGACGGTGCGTTTCTGGCCGGATCCCGGATTTTTCGACTCGCCGAATTTCTCGGTGCCGCGACTGAAGCATGTGCTGAAGGCCAAGGCCGTGCTTTGCCCCGGATTGCGGGTCGGGCTGAAGGTGGAAGCGACCGGCGAGAGCGACGAATGGTTTTTCACCGGCAATCTCGGCGAATACCTGATCGAACAGCTCGGCACCGATCCGCGATTGCCGGACGAGCCCTTCACCGGCCATTTCAAGGGCGGTCATGAAGTCGCCGACTGGGCATTCTGCTGGGCGCCAGAGACCGAAGAATCGATTGCCGAAAGCTACGTGAACCTGATTCCGACCCCGCAGGGCGGCACCCACGTGAACGGCCTGCGCGCAGGCGCGACCGACGCGGTGAGGGAGTTCTGTGAATTCCGCAGTCTGGTGCCGCGTGGCCTCAAGCTGGCGCCCGAAGACGTCTGGCAGCACATCGCATTCGTGCTGTCAGTGCGGATGCAGAATCCGCAGTTCGCCGGGCAGGTGAAGGAGAAGCTCTCGTCGCGGGAGTCCGCGGCATTCGTTTCCGGTGTCGTGAAGGACGCCTTCGCGCTGTGGCTGAACCAGCACCCGGAAGCGGGCGAGAAGATCGCGCAATTCGCGATCGCCAATGCAGTGGAGCGCACGCGCGCTGCGCAGCGGGTCACGCGCAAGAGGATCGTCAGCGGCCCGGCATTGCCGGGCAAGCTTGCGGACTGCACATTGCAGCAGCCCGAGCGCTGTGAACTGTTCCTGGTCGAGGGTGACTCGGCAGGCGGTTCGGCGAAGCAGGCTCGCGACCGTGAATTCCAGGCCGTGATGCCGCTGCGCGGCAAGATCCTGAACACCTGGGAAGTCGATGCCGCCGACATCCTGGCGTCGCAGGAGGTCAACGACATCGCGACGGCGCTCGGCGTCGATCCCGGCTCGACCGATCTCGGCGGGCTTCGGTACCACCGGGTCTGCATACTGGCGGACGCCGACTCCGACGGCGCGCACATCGCGACCCTGCTGTGCGCGCTTTTTCTCAGGCACTTCCGCGCACTCGTGATCGCGGGGCATGTCCATGTCGCGATGCCGCCGCTGTTTCGCATCGACGTCGGCAAGAATCTCTTCTATGCGCTGGGCGAGCACGAAAAAAACGGCATCCTGGACCGGATCCAGGCCGAAGGCCTGCGCGGCAAGCCGGTGATCACGCGCTTCAAGGGTCTGGGCGAGATGAGCCCGCTGCAGCTGCGTGAAACGACGATGGCCCCGGAAACGCGCCGGCTGGTGCAGCTGACTGTCGACGCCAAGGATGACGCTGACAAGATCATGGACATGCTGCTGGCGAAGAAGCGCGCTGCCGACCGGCGCGAGTGGCTCGAGAGCAAGGGCAATCTGGCGAGCCTGTGAGCATGAAGGACCAGCCGCTGGATTTCGAAGGCATCGAGCGTCAGCCGCTCCGGACATTCACGGAGAAGGCGTACCTCGACTATTCGATGTACGTGATCCTCGACCGGGCGCTGCCGCAGCTCGCCGACGGCCTGAAGCCGGTGCAGCGCCGCATCATCTACGCGATGAGCGAACTCGGCCTTGCGGCCGCGAACAAGCACAAGAAATCGGCGCGCACCATCGGTGACGTGATCGGCAAGTACCACCCGCATGGCGACAGCGCCTGTTACGAGGCGATGGTGCTGATGGCGCAGGATTTCTCCTATCGATACCCGATCGTTGACGGGCAGGGTAACTGGGGATCGACCGATGACCCCAAGTCCTTTGCCGCAATGCGCTATACCGAGGCGCGCCTGCGGCCCTATGCCGAGACACTGCTGTCCGAACTCGGCCAGGGGACCGTTCAATGGGCCCCGAATTTCGACGGCACCCTCGATGAGCCGAAACTGCTGCCGGCGCGCCTGCCAAATGTGCTGCTGAATGGAACCCAGGGCATCGCGGTCGGCATGGCGACCGACATCCCGCCGCATAACCTCAGGGAAGTCGCGGCGGCCTGCATTCTACTGCTGGACCAGCCGGACGCGACGGTGGGCGAGCTGTGCAAGTACGTGCTGGGCCCGGATTTTCCGACCGGCGCCGAAATCGTCACGCCAAAGGGCGAACTGCGCGCGATGTACAAGAGCGGCAACGGCTCGTTCCGCGCGCGCGCAGTCTACGAGATGGAGGAGGGCGAGGTGGTGGTCACGGCGCTGCCATACCAGGTATCGGGCGCCAAGGTGCTCGAACAGATAGCCAGCCAGATGCGCGCCAAGAAACTCCCGATGGTCGAAGACCTGCGCGACGAGAGCGACCACGAGCACCCGGTCCGGCTCGTGATCACGCCGCGCTCGAACCGCGTGGATGTGGAACAACTGATGACGCACCTGTTTGCAACGACGGACCTCGAGCGCAGCTATCGCGTCAATCTCAATGTGATCGGCCTCGACGGCCGCCCGCAGGTGCTTGGACTCAGGGAAATCCTGGGCGAGTGGCTCGGATTCCGCCTCGAAACGGTCAAGCGGAGGCTGAAGTTCAGGCTCGCCAGGGTCGACGCGCGCCTGCATATCCTGGCGGGCCTCATGATCGCCTTCCTCAACCTGGACGAGGTGATCCGCATCGTACGCAAGGAGGATGAACCCAAACCGGTGCTGATCAGGCGATTCAAGCTGTCCGACGAGCAGGCCGAGGCGATATTGGAGACAAAACTCCGGCACCTGGCGCGTCTAGAGGAAATGAAAATTCGCGGCGAGCAGACCGAACTCGCCGCGGAGAAGGGGCTCATCGAAAAGACCCTGCAGAGTCCGGCGCGGCTTCGCAAGCTGATTCGCGAAGAATTGACCAGCGACGCCGACAGGTTCGGCGACCAGCGCCGCACCAGGGTCGTGGAACGCGAAGCCGCACAGGCCATCGATGAAACCGAACTGGTCACTGCCGAGCCGGTGACCGTCGTGCTGTCGAATCTCGGCTGGGCGCGGCAGGCGCGGGGCCACGACATCGATCCGCGCCAGCTGTCGTACAAGACCGGCGATTCGTTCCAGGCAGCCGCCCGCGGACGCAGCACCCAGCAGGCGGTATTCGTGGATTCGACCGGACGCGCCTATTCGCTGCCGGCGCACACGCTGGCCTCGGCGCGCGGCCAGGGTGAACCTCTGTCCGGCCGGCTCGACCCGCCCGACGGCGCGATATTCGCGGCGGTCCTGATCGGTGAGCCGGCCGATCCCTGGCTGCTCGCCTGCGACGCCGGACATGGCTTCATCGTCAGGCTCGAGGCGCTTTACTCGCGCAACAAGGCGGGCAAAGCCGTATTCAACCTGCCAGAGAACGCGAAGGTGCTGGCGGCCGCCCAGGTCCCTGCCGCCGCCGGCGCGTTGGTGGTATCGGTCAACAGCGAGGGACGGCTGCTCGCATTCCCTGCGGGCGACCTCCCGGAAATGGACAAGGGCCGCGGCAACCTGATATTCGGGATACCGGGCAGGAAATCCCGCAGCGGCGAGGAACTCATGGTCGCCGTGACCGTCGTCGTACCCGGGCAAGGCGTCATCGTGTGGTGCGGCGAAAGAAAAATGACGCTGGCCTGGAAGGACCTCGCCGACTATGGCGGTTCACGCGGTCAGCGCGGCGCGCTGCTGCCGCGCGGCTGGCGCAAGGTCGACCGGCTGAGCGTCGAATAGATCGTGCCCGGCCCAGCCGGGACCGTTCATCCTTGCGCTGAGCCGAGCACGACTTCCTCGGGCGCGTTGACGAAGTAACCCTGGATGAACTCGACTCCCAGCTGCCACAGCACTGCCATCGTATTGGCATCCTGCACGCGCTCGCCGATCGTGATCACCTTGCGCGCACGCGCCAGATCCACGAGCATCTTGACCCTGCTCTGCTTGTCCTGGTCCGCCGACAGGCCCTGCATCAGCGCTCCGTGAATCTTGACGAAATCCGGCGACAAGTGACCCAGCAGCTGCTCGGTATCGCGGCCGAGCCCGAATCCCTCGATCGCAAAGCGGAATTTCATGCCACGCAGCGCGCCCTGCAATGACGAGGCCTCCTTGAGCCGCTGCTCCGCGACTTCCTCCCGGATCTGGAAGACGATGCGCCCTGGTTCTATCTGCGTGGTAGTCAGCTGGCTGGCGAGCCAGGCCGGCAGCGTGGTGTCGGACAGTGAATCCTCGGACAGGCGCACGAACAGCGCCCCGGGTTTGCGCGACGAGCAGAAGGACATGGCTGCGCCGATGACCCAGCGGTCGATGTTCTTCATCAGTTCATTGCGCTCGGCAGCCGGCATGAACATCGAAGGCAGCACTTCCTGGCCCTGTTCGTCGACCATGCGGACAAGTACGTCGAACATGCCCAGGTCGTCGCCGACCAGGCTCGCAATCGGCTGCTGGACCAGCCGGAACCGGTTTTCCATCAGCGCCGACTTGATCTTCTTGACCCACAGGCGGTCCGCGTCCTGCAGTCTCAACATTGAGCTGGTGTGTTCGAGCACCTGCACGCGATTGCCGCCCAGCTCGCGGCCCTGGCGATTGGCGTTGTAGGCGTCTTCCGCCGGGCCTTCCGGTTCGCGCAGCGCCGCGGGCACGGGGCCAAGACCGATCGTGCAGGTCGTCGAAAGCGACTTGGAGCCAATCTGGAACATTTCGCTCGCGACTTTCTCGACGACGTGTCTGGCCCAGGCTTCCGCGTCACGACTGTTGCCGCGCTCCAGCAACAGCATGAACCCGTTGCCGCCGAAGCGCCCTGCCAGATCGCCGTCCTGCACCTGGTCCCGCAGCAGTTTGGCGAATTCAGTCAGGAAATCCTCGCCGGTCATGATGCCGAGGTCTTCCAGCACCGCCTCGTACTTGTCGGGCTCGACGTAGGCCAGATGCCTGACACCGGCCTTCGCCGGCAGTGCCAGGCGTTCGCGCAGCCTTTCAATGAAATAGCGCCGATACAGGAAGCCGGTCGCGGGATCGCATTGCATCGCGTCCTGCAGCCGGCGCTCGATCTCGCTCTCGTCCGCAACCCGTGCCGGCACGCATACCTGGATGCAGGGCGCACCGTCGAACTCCGAGCGCCGCAGCTGGAATTCGAGCGAGGGCGTATGGCCACTGACCAGCAGCGCCGATGCGTGCAGGGTGTGACCGGACCACTTGCCCTGCAGGCAGGCGACCAGCGCACCCTTGATGGCCACGTGGTCATCCGCGTCGAATGCGTCCATCAGCAATGTGCCGACGACTTCATCGGCGCTGGAATAGCCGAATAGCTCGATCCAGGCCGGGTTCGCATCGACGATGATGCCGTCCTGGATGTGGGCGATCGCATCGGTCGAGCCTTCGACGACGTGCTGCAGCTGCATCTTGTATTCGCGCGCGGAAGCCAGTGTCTGCGCCAGGGCCCGGTCGAGCCGGTAGGTGCGGAGCTCACGGCCGACCACCAGCTGCAGGCGCTGGATGTTTCCAAGCGTGACCGCATCCTGGGCGCCGACCGCGAGCGCTTCGGCAATCGAGTCTTCATCGAGCTTTTCGCGCACGATGAGCACTGGCACCTCCGGTGCGAATCGTGCGCGGAATTCCATGGCGCTCGACAGGTTGACGATGCCCTCATCGGCGAACAGGACAAGCATTTCGGCGGAGGCCTGGGTCAGCGCGTCGCCCAGATCGCGTGCATCAGGCAGCCAGGTCACGCGCACCGGGTGACCGGCATTTCGCAGCGCCTTGTTGATCGCTTCGACATTGTCCTGACTTCGCGTCAGCGCGATCATCGGCACGGCGGCAGACTGGTTCAAATTCCGCTCCGGCTGTGGAATATGGGCGTGATGGTCCGGATACTAGCACCCGTAATTCCGTCATTATCGCGACCGGTGTCTTGGTACTGCCAATCGGCAAAATCGCCCGATGGCACGGAGTGCGGCACTCTTTCCCGCGGATCATCGGCGGTCCGTGGTTTTATCGGTCGGGGTGGTCGCTGGTTCGCGTTATGGCTATGATACGCGCCCTTTTTGTGCAGCACCGGCCCGCTCCAGGGGTCCTGGCGGCTTTCGATGTCCAGCTACAACACCAATGAATTCCGGTCGGGTCTGAAGATCATGATGGACAATGATCCCTGTTCGATCGTGGACAATGAATTCGTCAAGCCGGGCAAGGGGCAGGCATTCAATCGCGCCAGGATCCGCAATCTGCGGACCGGCAGGGTCATCGAGAGGACATTCAAGTCCGGCGACACCGTCGAGGCCGCCGACGTGGTCGATGTCGACATGCAGTACCTGTACTTCGATGGCACATTCTGGCATTTCATGCAGCCCGAGAGCTTCGAGCAGTTCACCGCCGGCGAGACTGCGGTGGGGGAGGCGGCGCAATGGCTCAAGGATGGCGTCGTCTGCATCGTCACGCTGTGGAATGGCCAGCCACTGACGGTGACGCCGCCGGCGCATGTGGAGCTCAAGATCGTGGAAACCGATCCCGGCATGCGTGGCGATACCGTCACCGGCGGCACCAAGACGGCCAAGCTCGAGACCGGCGCCGTGGTCAAGGTTCCGCTGTTCGTGAATCAGGGCGAATCGATCCGGGTGGATACCCGCAGCGGTCAGTACATCGCGCGCGCGAAGTAGACCCGCCGTCACCGTCCCGGGCGGTCCTCGAATCCGTCGATGCCCGCGAGTCGCCAGTCGCAGGCGGCGGCGAACCGGGCAGCCAGCGCTGCCAGACCTTCGGCATCGGCGCCGCTGAATCGCCCGTATTCAGGGCTGTCGAGGTCGACGACCCCCACCAGCCGGCCCTGCGACTCGAGCGGCACGACAAGCTCCGAGTTGGATGCCGCATCGCAGACGATGTGGCCGGGAAACCGGTGCACATCCGGCACGATGACGGGCTCGCGACGGAGTGCAGCCACGCCGCAGACGCCCCGGCCGAGCGGGATCCGCACGCAGGCGATCTTTCCCTGGAACGGTCCAACGACCAGCTGCCCGCCACGCAGGAAATAGAACCCGGCCCAGTTGAGACCCGGCAGCCGGTCCCAGATCAGGGCGGCCAGATTCGCGGCATTGGCCCAGGGATCGCGTTCCCCCTCGAGCAGCCCCGCAGCCTGGCTCAGCAGCTCGGCATATGGCTCGATCAGCGCCTGCTTCATCCGGATTCCTCAGGCCCGGTCCACCGGAAACGCGATCGTCTCCGCGACCGACCGCAGCCCGAGCGTGACCATGACCAGCCGGTCGAATCCCAGCGCGACACCGGCGCAGTCCGGGAGTCCATGCTCGAGCGCCGCCAGGAATCTGTCATCGAGGGGCGCCCGGCGCTGGCCGCGCTGCTCCCTGTTCCTGAGATCCTGCGCGAATCGCCGCCGCTGTTCCAGCGGGTCGCTCAATTCGTGAAAACCATTGGCCAGTTCGACGCCGTCCAGGTAGAGCTCGAATCTCTCGGCTACCTGCACGCCGCTGCCGTCATCGCGAAGCCGCGCGAGTGCAGCCTGGCTCGCCGGGTAGTCGCGCACGACTACCGGATTTTCCCTGCCCAATGCGGGTCCCACGACGGTTCCCATCAGCAGGTCGAGCCAGGTGTCGAGGCCCCAGTCCACGGACGGCGCAGGTGCGACGCCCTGCTGACGGAGCGCCGCTTCGATCTCGCGCGGGCTTGCCGTCCTGCAGTCCACGCCGCAGGCTTCCAACATTGCATCGCGATAGCTGTGTACCCGCGTCGGCGGCAGGACCCGGAGGTCCCCGATCATGGCGCGCAGCAGCTGGTCGAGGTCCTGCACCATCTGCTCCACGCTGAAACCGACCCGGTACCATTCAATCATCGTAAATTCCGGGTTGTGGTGGTGGCCGAATTCGCCATCCCGGAACACCGGGCAGACCTGGTAGCAGTCACCGATGCCGGCCGCGAGCAGGCGCTTCATCGGAAACTCGGGTGAGGTCTGCAGGTACATGGCGGGTCCCTGCATCGGCTGGGCGGCGATCGACTCGACCTGCAATTCGCTGACCGCGGCCGCGGACAGCACCGGCGTCTGGACTGCAAGTACCCGCCCGGCGGCGAACCAGTCATGGGCCCGCGCGAGCATCCGGGCGCGCTGCCGCAGCACTTCGATGCCTGCTGCCGGCCGCCAGTCGGCGCCATTCATGGCAGCATCGCGATGCGCTCGCCCATGCGCACCGCCATCCCGGGCGCCAGATCCCGCATCAGTGCGGGTCCCGTCGCGGCGAACAGCACGATCACCGTGGATCCCATGTTGAACCAGCCGAGTTCGGCGCCCTTGTCGAGCGCGATGGCGGGCCGCACGGGCAGGTCGCGCATGAGCCCCGGGCGCGCGGCTGGAATTTCGCCGGCCCAGCAGAGACTCATGCTGCCGACAAACAGGGCGCCGACCAGCACGATAGCCATGGGGCCTGACTCGGTATCGAATACGCAGGCAATCCGCTCGTTGCGCGTGAACAGTCCGGGCACGCTGCCGGCGGTGGACTCGTTGACGCTGAAGCGGTCGCCCGGCACGTGACGCGCGAGGCGGAGCGTGCCGGCGCATGGCATGTGGACGCGGTGATAATTCTGTGGGGCGAGATAGAACGTCGCGAACGAGCCGCCGCGAAACTGCTCCGCAAGCGCGGGGTCGCCGCCCATCAGGGCACTTGCGGTGTAGGTAATGCCCTTGGCCTGCAGCAGGCTGTCGCCTGCGAGGGGGCCTGCCTGGCTGACAAAGCCGTCGACCGGGCAGACGACCGAAGCAGGCAACGGGTCGACCGGGCGCGCATTCGCGCGCAGCCGGCGCGTGAAGAAGTCATTGAAGGATCCATAGAGCGCCGGATCGGCATGCACCGCCTCTGCGATATTGACCGGGTAATGCCGGAGGAATGCCCGGATCAGGGCCTGCTTCAGCCAGCGGATGCGAGTGCGCGCCAGCGACCACACCAGCCGCGAGAGGAAATGCTGCGGCAGCAGGTATTGGACCCCGATGAAAATCCTGTCGCGAATACTGCTGTTTCCCATGATTCGATTATCCCACAGGGCTGCGCCCGGCCCGTCGCGGTGCCGGGTTAGACTTCAGCCGATGGCAGGCAAGCAGCGGGTCGGCGACCTGATGGCATGGGCCACGCAGCGGCTCGAACAGGCCGGGCTGGCGTACGGCCATGGCACCGACAACGCGCGCGACGATGCGGCGGCGCTCGTCTTCCATGCCCTGCGGCTGCCGCATGACTCGGCGCCGGCGAGTTACCGTCGCGTCGTCTCCGCGGACGGCCGGCGCCGTGTGGCGCAATTGCTGAGCCGGCGCATCGAGGAGCGCCTGCCGTCGGCGTATCTGACAGGCGTCACCTGGTTCGCGGGCCACGAATTGCGCGTCACTCGCGACGTGCTGGTACCGCGATCTCCGATCGCGGAACTCTGCCGGAATGCTTTCGAGCCGTGGATCGACGCAAGCCGCGTCCGTCATGTGCTCGATATCGGCACCGGCTCCGGCTGCATCGCGATCGCAGCGGCGCATGCACTGCCGGGTGCGAATGTCGACGCCACGGACATCTCGCCGCAGGCACTGGCCCTGGCCCGCAGCAATGTCAGGCGCCACCGCCTCGGGAGCCGCGTGAAGGTCCTGCGCTCCGATGTCTATGGCGCGTTGCGCGGCCGGCGCTACGATATCATCGTGAGCAATCCACCCTATGTGCCGGCAGCCGAATGGCAGAGCCTGCCGCCGGAGTACCATTCTGAACCGCGCCTCGGCCTGCATGCGCCACGCCACGGACTCGCGATCATCGCGCGAATCCTGGCGGGCGCGCGCCGTCACCTGCAGCCGCGCGGCATCCTGGTCGTCGAGACCGGCAACACCGGGCCCGCGGTCCGGCGCCGCTGGCCGTCGCTCCCCTTCACCTGGCTCGAATTCGAACACGGCGACGCCGACGTGTTCCTGCTGAACGCCGACCAGTCCTAGGAACCAACGATGTCCGGCAACACCATCGGCAAGCTGTTCACCGTCACGACATTCGGCGAGAGCCACGGTCCGGCTCTTGGTGCGATCGTCGATGGCTGCCCGCCGGGGCTCGAACTCGCGGAGTCGGACCTGCAGGCGGACCTCGAACTGCGGCGTTCCGGCACCTCGCGTCACACCAGCCAGCGCAGGGAGCCCGACCTGGTCCGGATCCTTTCAGGACTGTTCGAGGGCCGGACTACCGGGACGGCGATCGGGCTCGTCATCGACAATGTCGACCAGCGCGCGCGCGACTACGAGAAGATCAAGGAACTGTTTCGACCGGGGCACGCAGACTACGTGTATCAGCAGAAATACGGTTTCCGCGATTACCGTGGCGGCGGCCGTTCGTCGGCGCGCATCACGGTGGCAACCGTCGCCGCCGGTGCGATCGCGCGCAAGTACCTGCGCGAGAAACTCGGGCTGGAGGTCGCCGGTTACCTGTCGCAGGCAGGCCCGCACCGGCTCGACTGCGTGGATCTGGCGTCCGCGCGCGGCAATCCGTTCTTCTGCGCAGATCCGCAGAAAATCGCGGTGCTCGACGAGTATCTCAGGCGCCTGCGCAAGGACGGGGACTCGATCGGTGCAAGGATCACCGTGCTGGCACGCAATGTTCCACCGGGCCTGGGCGAGCCGATGTTTGACCGGCTGGATGCCGAGATCGCTTTCGCGATGATGGGCATCAATGCAGCCAAGGCCGTTGAAATCGGCGACGGCGTGGCGGTTGCCGCGCAGCGCGGGTCCGAGCACCGCGATGAACTGCTGCCCACCGGTTTCGCCTCGAATCACTCCGGTGGCACGCTGGGCGGCATCAGTTCCGGCCAGAACCTGATCGTGCACGTATCTTTCAAGCCGACCTCCAGTATCCTTGTGCCGGGCAGGACGATAGACCGGGACGGAAATCCTGCACAGATCGTCACCACCGGGCGGCACGACCCCTGCGTCGGGCTGCGTGCGGTGCCGATCGCGGAGGCCATGCTGCTCCTGGTGCTGATGGATCATTACTTGCGGCACCGCGCGCAGTGCAGCGACGTCGTCACGCAGACGCCAAGGATCACGGAGACGCAGTAATCTTCCCGGATCAAAGCATTGCACCCGCCATTGGCGGCCATCTGGCAGTCGGAAAATTGCGTGACGGGGGGCGAGATTTTGGTAAATCCGGCGTGTAAGCTATAGTCGCGCGGATCAGTGACTTGTGATTGATTTCACACCCGTTTTACAGACTCATGGCCGAAGCTTGCACGCCTGCGACGGCCCTGGGGAGTGATGATGAGATTGAAACTTTGCGTCCTCGTCCCGGCGCTCCTGCTCGTTCCTACGATGACCCTGGCGCTCGGACTGGGCGAGATTCGACTCGGCTCGGCGCTCAACGAGCCATTGTCGGCCGAGATCGACCTGGTCGCAGCGACACCTGAAGAACTGGGCAGCCTGCAGGCGCAGCTGGCCTCGAGCGAACACTTCCAGCGCTACGGTCTGGATCGCCCGGCCTATCTTGAATCGCTGGAATTCCGCGTCGGGCGCGGGCAGGACGGGCGCAGCGTACTGCTGGTGCGCTCGCGCAGTGCCATCGCCGAACCGTTCGTGTCTTTCCTGGTCGACGTCAGCTGGCCGCGCGGCCGCTTGCTGCGTGAATATACGGTGCTGCTGGACCCGCCGGTTTTCGCCCCGCAGGCCACTCAAGCCGCAGCGCCCCCGATTTCCGCGCCCGTCGTTCAGGCGGCACCGGCACGCGCCGTGCCGCCGCCTGCCGCCACAGCTGCCGGCGACATGGCCGGTCCCGGATCCGTCGCAGTGGACGATGTATCGAGCTACCGCGTCGAACTCGGTGACACGCTGTACGGAATCGCCCGCTCCCTGTCATCCGGTGAGCGCTCGGCAACGCAGCGCATGATGATCGGCTTGTTCCGCGCCAACCCGGAGGCTTTCCAGGGCAATATCAATCTGCTGCGCGCCGGCGCGATCCTGCGC
>JBAQWM010000085.1:0-25797 GCA_049298915.1 Steroidobacteraceae bacterium
GCGCGTGCAGGTGATCCTGCCGGACCTGCGCTACAACCGCACGCCGATCCTGACGCTCGACCTCGCCGGAGCCGATTACGACGAGTGGGCGAAGGCCAGGGAAACGGCCGGGCAGCTGGTGCCCGGACCGTATGCGCGCAACCCGGACCGCGCGGCGACGATGCTCGGCGAGCGGCAGTGGCAGTGGCTCGAACGGCAACTCGAGGTGCCTGCGGAGCTGCGCCTGATCGCCTCCAGCCTGCAGGTGCTTGCCGATTTCCCCGGCTGGGAGGCATGGGTCAATTACGCGCGTGACCACCAGCGGCTCATCGATCTCATTCGCCGCAAGGATGCGAAGGGCGTCGTGTTCCTGAGCGGCGACACCCACTACGCGGAAATGTCTAAGCTCGACGTCAATGTGCCGTACACGCTGTGGGACCTGACCTCGAGCGGCATCACGGAAGTGTGGCCGGTCGTGCCCCCCAATTCGAATCGCGTCAGCGAAGTGCTGCGCGAGGCCAATTTCGGCTCGATCGAAATCGACTGGCAGGGGGCGAGAACCGGACTGACCCTCAGCATCCTCGATGTCGCCGGCAAGACCCGGATGTCCTTCGCGATTCCGCTCGCAAGCCTGGCCTAGGACCGCGATCCGTCACGACGCCCGGCGGCGCCGGGGGGCATCAGGCCTTGATGCGCGCCATGCCGGGATCGTAGAGCGGCTTCAGGAACACCGAGGCGGGGACCCGCTCCGTTGCGACTTCGAGTTCGAACTCGCCGGACAACACGCCGGCGGCATCGACGCCGTGCTCCGGATCGCGTACGTAGCCATAACCGATGAACTTCCGCACCGTGTAGCCATAACCGGCGCTCGTGAGCCAGCCCGCACGCCGGCCGTTCCTGAAGATCGTCTCGCGGCCCAGCAGCACGATGGCGGGATCATCGACGGTGAAACCGGCAAACAGTCGCGGCAGGCGGCGCCCTTTCTGCTCCTCGAGCGCCTCGCGCCCGAGAAATGGCGTGCCGCTCCTGAATTTGACCGCCCAGCCGAGCCCGGCCATCAGCGGCGAATGATCGGGGCCGATATCGGCGCCCCAGGCCCGGTAGCCTTTCTCGAGACGCAGGCTCTCGATCGCACGGTAGCCCGCATCCACGATGCCATGCGCCTGGCCGGCCTGCATCAGGGAATCATAGACGGCGGGGGCGGCTTCGACCGGCACATGCAGTTCCCAGCCGAGTTCGCCCACATACGTGAGACGCAGCGCAATCACTTCCGCTCCGGCAATGGAGATCCGCCGGCATTGCGCGAACGGGAATGCGCCATTGGAAACGTCATTGCGCGTCACGGCCGACAGCACATCCCGGGCGCGCGGCCCCATCAATGCGAGCGCCGAATGATCCGCGCTGACATCGATGAGCCTCGCCTCGAGTCCGGCCGGGATGTTGCGGTGGATCCAGTCGAAGTCGTGAGTGGCGAAGCCGGTGCCCGTGACAATATAGAATTTGTCGTCCGCCAGGCGCGCGACCGTCAGGTCGCACTCGATGCCGCCCTGCGCATTCAGCATCTGCGTGTATGTCAGCGCACCGGGCGCCTTCGAGACATCGTTGGCGGCGATCCAGGACAGTGCCGCCCCGGCGTCGCGGCCCACCAATATGAATTTGGCGAACGAGGTCTGATCGAAGAGGGCGACGCGCGAACGCGTGGCCTGATGCTCGCGTGCGACAGCCCCGAACCAGTTCGGCCGGCCGAATGTATAGATGTCTTCGGGCTTCTCGCCGGCTGCCAGGTCTGCGAACCAGTTCGGGCGCTCCCAGCCGAGCTTCTCGCCAAATACCGCGCCCTTCGACTTCAGCCGCTCATAGAGGGGCGACTTCCGGAATGGCCGGCCGCTGCGGTATTCCTCGCCGGGCCATGCCATCGTGTAGTGCTTGGCATAGGCTTCCAGCGTGCGGGTCCGCACCCAGTCGATGTCCTGGTGATTCCTGCCGAAGCGCCGGATATCGACCGGCCAGAGATCATTCGCGGGTTCACCGCGGACCACCCATTCTGCGAGCGCCATGCCGGCGCCACCGCCCGCCGCGATGCCGAAGGCGTTGAATCCGGCGCCGACAAAGACATTGCGCACTTCCGGTGCCTGCCCGAGGATGAAGTTGCCGTCCGGCGTGAAACTCTCGGGACCATTCACCAGCTGCTTGATGCCTGCCGTCGCGAGCGCCGGTACCCGTGCCAACGCCTGTTGCATGGTCGGCGTGAAGTGGTCCCAGTCGGAATCGAGCAGCGTGAACTGGAAATCGGCGGGCAGGCCCCCGACAGCCCACGGAATGGGGTCCGGTTCGTAGCCGCCCATCACGAGGCCGCCGGTTTCTTCCTTGTAGTAGGTGAGCCGGTCGGGATCGCGCAGCGTCGGCAATCCGCGCTTCACACCCTCGATCGCGGTCGTGACCAGGTACTGGTGTTGCACCGAAACCAGCGGCACATTGACGCCCGCCAGGCGGCCGAGTTCGCGCGTCCATTGCCCTGCGCACAGCACGAGTTTTTCGCAGCTGATCGTGCCCCGATCGGTTTCGACCGCGCGCACGGCGCCATTCTCCACGCGGATGCCCGTGACCCGGACTTCCTCGTGGATCGCCACGCCGCCGGCGCGCGCACCGCGGGCCAGCGCCTGCACGATATCGCTCGGGTTGGCCTGTCCGTCGGTGGGCAGGAATGCGGCACCGACGACATCATCGACCGTCATCGGCGGCCACAGCGCCTGCGCCTCGGCCGCGGACAGCAGATGCATTTCGAGGCCGAAACTGTGCGCGGTCGTCGCCTGGCGCTTCACCTCGGTCCAGCGTTCGGCATTGCAGGCGAGCCGCAGCCCGCCATTCATTTTCCAGCCCGTCGCAAGTCCGGTTTCCGCTTCCAGCCGGTCGTAGAGCGCCACCGAATAGCCAAGCAGCTGGGTCACATTGGCGTTGGTCCTGAGCTGACCGACCAGACCCGCCGCGTGCCAGGACGATCCCGACGAGAGCCTGGCGCGCTCGACCAGGATGCAGTCCGTGACGCCCATCTTGCCCAGGTGATAAGCGACCGAGCAGCCGACGATGCCGCCGCCGACAATGACGATCCGGGCGGATCCGGGGACTGCGCTCATGTGCTCTCCATACCGACGAAGGCGGCGAGCGCGGACTCGAAGCGCGCCAGGTTCATCGCGGTGTAGGCAGCGTAATCGACATCCAGCTTCGAATGGATCTCGGACACCATGCTCCACATCGTCTCGCGCAGCAGCGACGCGGCAACCGTCGCCGCAAAACGCAGCATCAGAGCATCGTCGGCCGGCCGCCCGAAATAGGCCTCGAGCAGCGACCGGCAGAGTTCCGGCGGGAACTCGTTATTGGAGGCCAGCCCGCCAAGATCGAACAGCGGAGTGTTGAAGCCGGCGTACTCCCAGTCGACCAGCCACAGGCGCGCGCCATCGTCGATGAAGTTTGCCGCCAGCAGGTCGTTGTGTCCGAACACGATCTCGACCGCGCCCTGCGCCTTCTCCAGGCGGGCGGCGGTATCCAGCAGCCCCGGCAGCCTGCCCACATGGGGGCTGTGTCCCTCGCTGAGCGTATGGGCATAGTCACGCAGGACATGGAACACCCAGAAAATCGGCGCCGGCCCCCGCAGGTAGCGCGGAATATCGCGGTGGCAGCGCCTGAGCAGATCGACAATGCGCCCGAGATTGCGCGGATCACGCACGTCGGCCGGCGAAAATGTCCGCCCCTCGATGAATTCCAGCACCACCGCCCCGGGCTCGGCATGAATCACGGCCGGTGTCACGCCGGCCGCATGCGCGGCCCGGCTTGCCGCCAGTTCGTTCGCGCGGACGATGCCATGCACCAGGATGTCATGCCCGATCCGGACGAAATAGCGCCGGCCCCCGTCGACCACGCTGAAATTCATGTTGGTAATGCCGCCGCCGACCTCCTGCGGCTCAACCGTCCCGCGCCAGCAGGCAAGACCGGCGACCAGGGCCCGCGGATCAGGCAAGTCCCAGCCTCCTCTTCATGCGCGCGGCCGCCGCCGTCATCAGCCGGTCGGCGATCATCGCGATCATCGCGACACCGATGCCCGCCATCAGTCCGCGGCCGACATCAGCCTTGACCAGCGCGATGTATACCTCCTGTCCCAGATCGCGCGTGCCGACCAGCGCGGTGATCACCAGCATCGACAAGGCCAGCATGATGGTCTGATTGATGCCGAGCAGGATCGACGGCAAGGCCAGCGGCAGGCGGACGCGCAGCAGCAGCTGGCGGCGCGTGGCGCCCATCGCCACTGCTGCCTCGATGAGGACGGGATTCACCTCGCGGATGCCGAGGGCCGTGTAACGGATTGCCGGGGCCAGCGCATACAGGATGATCGCGATCATCGCCGTGAAATCGCCGACCCGGAACAGCATCACGACCGGTATCAGATACACGAGGCTCGGCAGCGTCTGCAGCGTGTCGATGACCACCTCGACCACCTGCCATACGCGCGGCCGTGTGCCGGAGGCAATCCCGATCGGAATGCCCATCGCCACCGCGAGCAGTACCGAGACGCCGGTGAGATACACCGATACCATCGCCGGCTGCCAGAGGCCGGTGATGGCGATTGCCAGCACGAACAAGGCGGTGGTGATGGAACGCCGCGCGCCGGCAATGGACAGCGCAGCGACGGTCAGGCAGAACGCGATGAATGGCCAGGGCTGCACAAGCAGGAAGCGCTTTACCGGGATCATGAAATTCAGGAGGATCGCCGTCTTGATGGCTTCGAATGTGTCGAAGTAATTGACATTGAGCCACGCCACCAGATCGTCCCAGAATTCGCCGGTCGACAGCACCCAGGCCTCCGGATAATGCCGCAGCGGCTCGATCCAGAACGCCGCGAGCCACAGCGCGACGACGACGGCGATGACGGCCGGCGCGAGTTTCGGCCTGGCGGACATGCCGAGCCAGCGCCCGATGGCCCCGATCCCGCGGGCGGTGCGACGCCGCACCTCGAGCGCCCGTTTCGCATAGGCCTGGCTGACCCGGTCCAGGATGATCGCGAGCACGACGATCGCGGTGCCTGCTTCGAGTCCGCCGCCGATATCGAGCTGGCGGAGCGCGGCGAGAACATCGTAGCCGAGGCCACCGGCCCCGATCATCGAGGCGATGATCACCATGTTCAGCGACAGCATGATGACCTGGTTGACCCCGGTCATCAGCGGCGCCCGCGCCGCCGGGATCATGACCCTGGTGATCAGCTGGCGCGGCGTACAGCCGGCCATGCGGCCCGCCTCGACCAGTTCGGCCGATACGCCGGAAAACGCAAGCAGCGTCACCCGCGCCATCGGCGGCATCGCGAAGATGATGGTCGCGAGCAGCGCAGCCACCGGTCCGAATCCGAACAGGAACAGGATCGGCAGCAGGTACGCGAATATCGGCACGGCCTGCATCGCATCGAGAATCGGGGTCAATGCCCTGTGAAAACGTGCCGAGCGATGCGCAGCGATCCCGAGCAGCAGTCCGCTGGCGACGCCGAAAGGAACGGCGATGACGATTGCGCCGAGTGTCAGCATGGCGCTCTGCCACTGCCCGAATACCACGAGATACCCGACGCCCCCCGCCGCGAGCATGGCCAGACGCCTGCCGCCCGCGTGCCAGGCGATGGCGCAGGCCCCGATCAGGACGGCGAGCCACGGCAACGGCGGCACCAGTTCGACTGCCGATGAGCCGTGACCCTGCGTGAAGCCGCGCGCCAGGACCGCAATCGCAAGCGACAGCGGTTGCTCCAGAAGGTATGCGATGAACCGGGTCGCTTCGCGGAAGGTGAACAGACCGAAGTCCGCCGATTCCATCAGCCATTTCATCGCCGCCGAGATCCAGGCCTGCGCCGGCACCCGGTATTCCAGCGGCAATTCCAGCATCCAGGCCGGCGGCCGGGCGGCAGGCAGGAATGCAAACGCGAATCCCGTGACGAGGGCGCCCGACCAGAAGATCCGCATCCAGCGCGCCGATCGGCCGGCAGGCGGCATCGGCAGACCGACGGCTGCCATCAGGGTTCGCGCCACCGCGTCCCGACCAGGACTTCCATCACCGCGGCCCGATCCACCATGCCGATCACGCGTCCGTTCTCCAGCACGGCGAATGGCCGGTCATCCGCTTCCGCAGCCGCGGCGAAATCGCATACCTTGGTCGCCGCGTCGATGCTGCGGCTCGTGCCCACCGCGCCGGCCGGGGCCCGCATGATCGCGCGCGCCGACAGGATCCTTGCGCGCGGCGCATCGCGCGTGAATGCCGCCACATAGGCATCGGCCGGCGACACGATCAGCTGTTCCGCGGTGCCGACCTGCACGATGCGCCCGTCGCGCATGATGGCGATGCGGTCCGCGAGGCGGATCGCCTCGTCGAAATCATGCGTGATGAATACGATGGTCTTCTTCAGCAGCGCCTGCAGGCGGATGAACTCGTTCTGCATTTCGCGCCTGATCAGCGGATCCAGCGCCGAGAACGGCTCATCGAGGAACCAGAGTTCCGGGCCGACGGCAAGCGAGCGCGCGATGCCGACGCGCTGCTGCTGGCCGCCGGAGAGCTCGCGCGGCAGATAGTACTCGCGCCCCTCCAGACCGACGAGCGTGATCATCTCTCTCGCGCGCGCCTCGCGCCTGGCGCGCTCGACGCCCTGGATCGCCAGTGGAAAGGCCACATTGTCGAGCACGGAGAGATGCGGCATCAGCGCGAAATTCTGGAACACCATGCCCATGCGATGGCGCCTGAGCCCGATCAGCTCCTTCTCGGGCACGGCGAGCAGATCGCGCCCGTCCAGCAGGATCTCGCCGGTCGTCGGCTCGACCAGTCGTGACATGCACCGCAGCAGCGTCGACTTGCCCGAGCCCGAAAGGCCCATGATGACGAAGATCTCGCCGGTGCGGACATCGATGCTGACGTCGGCGACCGCCGCGATCAGGCCGGCGCTCTTGATTTCCTCGGCTGATGGCGGTGCCGGGCGCGCGGCCAGGATGCTGGCCGCGCCTTCACCGTAAAGCTTCCAGACCGACCGGCACGAGAGCTTGTTCGCGTCGTCTGGCAATGAAGTTACGGGATCCCTCCGGGACTACTCGACGATCCAGGCTTGCCAGCGGGATTCGTTGGCCGCGATCCAGCCGGCCACGACATCCTCGACCTTCTTGCCACCGAGGTCGACTTCGGTGATCAAGGCACCCATCTCGTCGTTGTCCATCCTGAAATTCCTGATGGTCTGATAGGCGCCCGGCCACTTGTCCTTGAGGCCTGCCCACGCCGCGATCCAGATCGGGCCGCGCGGCTTGCCACAGTCATGGGTCGCGTTGGGGTTGCTGCCCCACGCCGGATCGGTGTAGCAGGCCGGCTCGTGTTTCGGGAACTCGACCCATTCGCCCTTGTACTTGATCGGGGCCCAGTGCGGCGCGTAGACCCACAGCAGCACCGGTGCCTGGCGCTGATACGCGGACTCCAGCTCGGCGAATAGCGCGGCATCGGTGCCGGCATGGACGATTTCGAACGGCATTTCGAGCGCCGCAATGCGCTCCTCATCGAATCCGCCCCAGGTCACCGGCCCGCCCAGGTAGCGGCCCTTCGGCGCCGTCTCGGGCGTCGAGAATGCCGCCGCGCAGCCCTTCAGGGCCTGCCAGTCTGGCAGCCCCGGGCACATGGCTTTCATGTATTCGGGATACCACCATTCCTCGATGGCGAGAAAGCCCGTCTCGCCCAGGTTCTCGACCTGGCCGCTGGCAACGGCTTCGTCCAGGGCTTCCTGGCCGGTTGTCGCCCAGATCTCCATTGCCACATGCAGGTCGCCCGCCTTCAGGCCGGCAAACTGCGCGAGATAGTCGGCCGGCACGTATTCGACCGGATAACCAGCCTTCTCCAGCACCGAGCCCATGATTCGCGTGGTGATGAGCTGGCCGGTCCAGTCGTGGAGCGTCAGCTTGATCGGCTCCTTGGTCTTGGCGCAGCTGACCAATGCGACAGCCAGCACGGCAGCGGCGGTCGCGGCGGCAAAATTCTTCAGGCGCTGATTCATGGCTACACCCACCCCCCGACACAGCGGAGTTTTGATTATGCTGCGGATTCTTGCGGTCCGCGGACCCTACAGGGACTGGAAATCAGATGGCCGGCAGATGGTAGCACAGGAATTGCGCGATTCAGGGCGGCACCTGAAGGGGACGGCGAGGCCGGCATGCTGAGCGACGAACAGCTGAAGCAGCTCCTGCAGACGGCCGTCGATGCCGCACTGGCCGCCGCGGTCTGCATCAGGAAGTACTTCGGCAGCCAGCAACTCGGGGTAGAGCGGAAGCAAGACGGATCGCCCGTGACCCTCGCCGACCAGGAGGCGGAAGCGGTGGTTCGGGCCCATCTGCTGTCCAGGGCCGTGACCGGCCCGCTGGACATCCTGGGCGAAGAGCAGGGCATGACCGGCCAGGGCACCCGCTGGCGGTGGACGGTCGACCCGATCGACGGCACCCGTTCCTTCATCCACAGCGTTCCGCTGTTTGGAACGATGATCGCCCTGCAGGACATGCAGGATGGGCGGCCCGTGCTGGGAGTCATCCATCTCCCGATGCTCGGGCTGACCTATGCCGGCGCCAGGGGTCAGGGTGTCAGCTGCAATGGAAGAGCGCTGCGCCTGCCCGAATCCGTGCCACTGGAAGACGCCATCATCGGCGTCGGCGATGTGGCGCAGTTCGTCGCCGCGAACCGGTTTGCAGATTATCGCCGCCTGTCGGAGATACATGGTTACGTGCGCGGCTATACCGACTGCTTCGGCCATGGCCTCGTCATCAGCGGCGCGCTAGGGGCGATGATGGACCCCGCCCTGAATCCCTGGGACATCCTGCCGACCCATGCCCTGATCGAGGAGGCGGGCGGAATGATCCTGACCTGGCCCTCGCAGGTGCCCGGCAAGGTCGATTCCTTGTTCGGCAATCGCGCGCTGGTACAGCATCTCGCCCACCTGCACGAATAACCGCCCTGCATGGCTGCCAGATGAAATTCACGCGCCCGGAATCCCCGACGGCGCCCGCCCCGGCTGCTCGCGCCGTCGAGAATCGGGCATGGCGCTGGGCCCTGGTTGCCGGTGTCGCAATCGCAATTCTCGCGATCGGCCCGCCTGCAGGCATTGCGCCTCAGGGCTGGCGCCTGCTCGCCATATTCGTCGCGACCATCGTCGCCTCCATCGTGCGCCCGGCGCCGATGGGTGCGGTGGTATTCATAGCCGTCTGCGTGCTTGCATTCACCGGGACCATGACCCCGGTCGACGCGCTGCAGGGCTACGCCGACCCGATCGTCTGGCTGGTGCTCTGCGCATTCATGATCTCGCGCGCCGTGACCAAGACCGGACTTGGGCGGCGCATCGCATTCGGCTTCATCCGGATTCTCGGCAGCCGCTCGCTGGGCCTCGCCTACGCGCTGGTTGCGACCGACACCGTGCTCGCGTCCATCATTCCTTCGAACAGCGCGCGCGCCGGCGGCATCGTGTTTCCGGTCGCACGCAGTGTGGCCGAGGCCTACGAATCGACTCCGGGCCAGACCCGGCGCCGGCTGGGCGCCTTCCTGATGAAGGCCATCTACCAGGCCGACGTGGTCGCCTGCGCGATGTTCCTCACCGGCCAGGCATCCAACGTCATCATCGCGAAATTCGCGCTGAGCGCCGGCGGCGTCGAACTGAGCTACGCCACCTGGTTCATCGGCGGCATCGTCCCCGGCATCGTGTCGTTGCTGCTGGTGGTGTACGTGGTCTACCGGATCTATCCGCCCGAGATCACGCTGACGCCCCATGCCACGCAATTCGCGCGCGATGAGCTCGCGCGCATGGGCGTCATGTCCCGCGACGAGCGCATCATGCTTGCGGTCTTCGTCCTGGTCGCCGCGCTGTGGATGACGACCGCCTGGCATCATTTCCCGTATACGGTCGTGGCACTGTTCGGCGTCAGCGCGCTGCTGTTGACGAATGTGCTGTCCTGGGAGGATGTCCTGAGCGACCGCTCGGCCTGGGACACCTTCATATGGTATGGCGGGCTCGTGCACATGGCCGAGGCGCTGGGCGACAGCGGCATTACGCGCCAGTTCGCGGAGTTTTCCGCCGGGATCACCGGTGGCTGGGGCTGGGGCATCGCGCTCGTGGTCCTGCTGCTCGTCTATTTCTACGCCCACTATGGCTTTGCGAGCATCACGGCCCACGTCACCGCGATGTTCATCCCATTCCTGGTCGTCATGATCGCCGCCGGCGCGCCGCCGGCGCTCGCGGTCCTTGGCCTGGCCTATGCCTCCAACCTGCAGGCCTCGCTGACCCATTACGGCACCACTCCCGCCCCGATCTATTTCGGCGCCGGCTATGTCACCCAGCGCGAGTGGTGGACGGTCGGGTTCCTGATCTCGCTGGTCACGCTCTCGATCTGGGGAACGCTCGGGCTCGCGTGGTGGAAACTGCTCGGCTGGTGGTGAGCGGATTCTCGGCCGCCTCAGCGCGCCCCCGCAGGGTCATGCCGGTACTTGAATACGAACGGGAACACGAGTCCCAGCAGCAGCGCATAACCGGCGAATGTGTACCAGATGCTCTGCCAGTCCTTGACGCCATCGACCGTGAAGTAGTCCACCACCCAGCCGCTCGCCATGGCGCCGACGAAGGCGCCCAGCCCATTGGTCATTATCATGAAGAGCCCCTGCGCGCTCGCCCTGATGGTCGGCTCCGATTCGCGGTCCACGAACAGCGAGCCCGAGATGTTGAAGAAATCGAATGCCATGCCGTAGATGATCATCGAGAGCACCAGCATCCACAGGCCCGCGCCCGGGTCGCCGGTCGCAAACAGCCCGAACCGGAACACCCAGGCGAAAATGCTGATCAGCATCACCTTCTTGATGCCGAAGCGCTGCAGGAAGAATGGAATCGTCAGGATGAAGAGCGTCTCGGAGATCTGCGAGATGGACAGCAGCAGATTCGGGTGCTCGACGCCGAATGTGCCCGGATATACCGTCTTGAAATCGTCCAGGAACGCGCCTCCGAATGCGTTGGTGATCTGCAGCGCCGCGCCCAGCATCATTGCGAATATGAAGAACACCAGCATCTGCCGGCGCCTGAACAGGACGAATGCATCCAGTCCGAGCGCGGATATCAGACTGCGCTTGCCTTCCGGCTTTACCGGCGGGCAGGCCGGCAGCGTGAATGCGTAGGCGCCGAGAAACAGCGCGGCGCCGGCGCTGATGTAGAGCTGCAGCTCGCTCTTGGTCCAGCCCGCGAAGTCAACCATCCACATGGCCGCGATGAATCCGACGGTTCCCCACACGCGGATCGGCGGAAAGCTCTGGATGACATTGAATCCCTTCTGCTGCAGCACCTTGTAGGAGACGGTGTTGTTGAGCGCGATCGTCGGCATGTAGACCATCGCATTCAGCAGCATGATCAGGTAGAGCGTGTCGAAGTCGCTGACCGTGGAGGCCCAGAGCAGCAGGCCCGCGCCGGCGAGATGGCAGATGCCGAACACCCGCTCGGCATTCATCCAGCGGTCCGCCACGATGCCCATGAGACCCGGCATGAAGAGCGAGGCGACGCCCATGGTCGCGTAGATGCTGCCGACCTGGCCGCCGGTGAATCCGAGCGTGACGATCATGTACGCGCCCAGGGAGATGAGCCACGAGCCCCACACGAAGAACTGCATGAAGTTCATCACCGTGAGGCGAAGCTGGATGCTCATTGGGAGGCCGCTCTTGTGGTGCGCCGGGTGGCTTCGCGTCCAAAACTAGCAGAAAATAGGCGTCGCGGAATCAATATCACGCGGCCTGACAAACCATGCAGATCAGGAGCCCGAATCGCGTCACGCACACTTACACGCAGAATCTGGTCGCGCCGCCCGCTGCGGTTTTCCCGCTGCTGTGCCCGGTGCGCGAAGCCGACTGGATCGAGGGCTGGGAGCCGGCGGCCGTGTTCAGCGTCTCGGGCTTCGCGGAACCCGATTGCGTATTTCTTACCGCAGCCGATACCGGTCACGCGATCTGGTATGTCACGCGCCATGAACCGGCGAACGGCCTGGTGGAGATGCTCAAGATCACCCCGGCTGTCACCGCCTGCAAGCTGACGATCTGGTTGCGGCCGTCGGCGACGGGATCCGAGGCAACCGTCAGCTACTCGCACACCAGCCTTGGGCCCGCGGGCGATGCTTTCCTCGCCTCATTCACCGAGGCGCACTACGAGCAGTTCATGCGGGAGTGGGAAGCCCGGCTCAATCACTACCTGACGCATGGCACGGCGTTGCGGATCACCCGTGCCCCGGCTTCGGCACCGGCCTGAACATCGCATTGCCGATCCAGCTCACGACGCTGACCAGGAGCGCGGTCCAGAATGCCGCCCAGAAACCCTGCACCGTCATGCCTGGCAGGAATGCCGCTACCAGCCCCACCATCGCGGCATTCACCACCAGCAGGAAGAACCCGAGCGTGACGAGCGTGAGCGGCAATGTCAGGAGGATCGCTAGCGGGCGCACGATGGCATTGACGAGTCCAAGCAGCAATGCAGCCAGGATCAGCGTCGTGGGCCCGTTGACGGCGATTCCGTCGACCCATTCGGTCGCGAGCCAGAGACCGAGCGCGGCGATCAGGGCGCGCAGGATAAAGAATGCCATGGCCTCAGCGTACGCGACGGCCGCGCTTGATGACAATTTCCACGAATTGCAGCAGATCCGGGTGTCGCAGCAGGTCGCCGCGCACGGCGATCACGTCCGCGTACTTGCCGGGCGCCAGCGCTCCGGATTCGTGGCCGACGCCCATGGCGATGGCGGCGTCATGGGTTGCGGCCTGTATCGCGCGCTCGACCGGGATGCCACAGTTCCGGACCCAGAAGTCGATTTCCTGCCAGCTCGCGCGTGAATGCAGGTGCCCCGGCGCGCCGGCATCAGAGCCGAGCAGCAGCCTGACACCAATGTCCGCCAGCTGGCGGAGCCTGTCGCACAGGGTCGAGGCGCGCACGGAAGACATCCCGAACCAGGTCACGCGATCAGGATTCGCGAGGGAGCCCAGGATATCGGCCGCAATCAGGGGCGGCAGCTCGGCCGTCGTGCGCGGATCGTCGAGCGGCTCCGGGTTCCCGCGCAGCGACTCGAAATTCAGCAGCGCCGAGATCGCCGGACTCCAGAAAACTGGCCGCGCTGCAGGCCCGGGCGCGCGCTGGCGCAATGCGAGCGTCGCGTTCTCCGGAAGTTCGCCGGAATCCATGCCGATGCCGAGGAAACCGTCGAGTTGCAGCTCTACGCCGCGCTCGACGTCGGCGGGACGATCGGCATGGGCATGCACGCGCAGCCCGCGGGCCCGTCCTTCGTCCACGGCGGCCTGCAGTTCTTCCGCCGTCCAGAGTTCCAGGTCGGCGAGCAGCAGGTAATCCACGCCCGCCGCTGCGAGCCGCGCGACCTTTGCCCTGGCATCCGCGCCGCCATTGACCGCCCACTGCCATTCCTCCGTGTCGGGCGGCACCAGCTTGCGCAGCACCGGCCCCGAGACATAGAGCGTGGGTCCGTTGATCAGATGATCCTGCACGCGGCCGCGCACATTGATCGCCGCTTCCAGCGGTGCCGCGGTGTCGCGTGCGCTCGTGACACCCGCCTGCAGGAGCTGCCTGGCTGCGATCGGCATGACGACCCGCTCCGCGAGCGGGCCGTAGGTTGCATTCCAGCGCCCCATGTCGCCGTGACCCAGGCGCATCAGGCTGACCTGAGTGTCCCACAGGCCCGGCAACACGGTCATGCCTTCGGTCGAGATCACTTCGGCGCCCTCAGGCACCAGCACCTGGTCGCGGCCGCCGACAGAAAGTATCCGGTCGTTGTCGATGACGACCACACCGTCGGCAATCGGCGGAGTCCCGTAACCGTCGATGACGGTGCCGCCGGAGAGCACGATGGTCGCGGCCTGTGCCGCCGTCGCCATGCACCACGCGGCCAGCGCCGGCCACGCCCACTTCATGCGGCCCGGCCCCCGATTTCCCCCTTGTGCAGCCGCGCCTGCAACAGGCCGAAGGCAAGCGCCCAACCGCTCTTCAGCTGCTGAATGACCGGCGCCCATTCGATACCCGAAGGAATGCCGGTAGCGATCACGCGCAGCCTGCGCCGCCCCAGGTGCTCGTCGATCAGCAGGTCCTCGACCAGCGCCCCTTCGTCGAGCGGCGGCCAGTCGCGACCGGGCTCGAACAGCAGCTGCAGCCGCCCCGGAGGCTCGAAGCGCTCGATGAATGCTTCGCGCCGGCCGAACAGGCGCGACACCGCGGAATGGCGGCCCCCGACCCGTGGTTCCACGATTGCCTGATTTCCGTACCACAGCGCGAGCGCCTCCGGCTCGACCAGCGCCCGCCACAGTGTCGCCGCGCTCGCCGGTGTTGCAAGACTCTGCATGTAACCTCTGGTCAGCGGTCGCATGGCGCCGTCACGGCCCCTTTGGTTCGGCTTCAGCGGCATTGCGGCGGCGCAGTTCCTTGTCCCGCTGCATCCGCAGTGCCGCGGCGCTGATGATCTCGTCGTACTTGCGCCCGTCGCGCGGATAACTCGCCGCACCTACACCGACCGTCATGCGCTGCAGGCGCTCGCCGACCGAAAACAGGCACTTGTAGACATTGTTGCGCACCCGCTGTGCAATGGATTCGGAGATCTCGGGCGTCGCCTCCGGCAGGAACAGCACGAATTCGTCGCCGCCGTAGCGCGCGATGACATCGCTGGTGCGTATCGCGCGCTGGATCGCGCCGGCGACGGTCGTGATCGCCCGATTGCCGGCCTGGTACCCGTGAGCGTCATTGAGTTCCTTGAGCCTGTCCATGTCCACGATCAGGAGCCCGTAGCTCCCGCGTGCGGTGAGCGCGCGCAGTTCATGCTCCCGATGCAGCAGCGCCCGGAATGCGCGCAGGTTCAACATGCCGGTCAGCGCATCCCGTTCCGCCATTTCTTCGATGCGCCGTCGCGCGGTGCTCGCCGAACCGGCGAGTATCTGCGTCACGTATGCGACCAGCACAAAGGGTCCCAGACCGCCCAATAGCCGCACCAGCAGTTCCGGAGTCTCCGGAAACGGGCCCTCGCCCACCATCACCGAGAGATAGGCAAGCACGACACCGGCCAGCACGATTGCCGCCCCGCGGGCGCCGAGCGTCATCGCTGACACCACGATCGGCAACAGGTACAGATTGATCAGCGGGCCCTGCGTCCCGCCGGTATTGAACGCAGCGACAGTGATGAACGCGACCATCGCGGCGCCCGAGAGCGCAATCCGCTCGCTCGTGCCGCGCACCGGAAATCCGCGCCACCGCAGCGCCAGCACGAATACCGTGAAACATGCTATCGCAAGCTGCAGCGTGCGCGGCGCCGACAGCGTCGCATGCGGAACCAGCGCGTACAGACCGATCACCAGCAGCACCAGCCAGTCCACCCGCATCAGGCTCCTGCGGATGCTCTCGTGGCCGGCCGGGATCGGGTCTGCACCGGGCGCGGCGGTCTCCGGCGTGGCCGCCACCGGGTTGCCGTGAGTCTCCGTCACTGACGGGCCCCGCTGCGCTGCAGTTGCGCCTCGATCTTCTGCCGCTCGCCGGGACCTGCAAGCTGGGCGACGAGTTCGAGTGCGAAGTCGATTGCCGTACCCGGCCCGCGCGACGTGATGACACGATCGTCCACGACCATCGGCGCGGCGCAGATCGCCGCGACATGCCCGCCCTGTTCATGTTGTCGGCGGATCATGCTGCCGACGCGCGAATCGCCGAGCAGATTTGCCGCACCAGGCATTCCGCCCGGTAGCGCGATCAGATCGAATTGCTGGCCGGAGACCGCGTCGAGTGTCGAATCCGCTGCCAGCGGAACCAGAACGCGTTTCATCGCCGGCTACCGCGGGGCCGGCCCTGAGTTCGCCGCCGCCAGCGCCGGCTTCTCGCCCTTCAGCCAGGCGAGCGCGGCGCGCACTTCGGAATCCTCCCCGGAGGGTGGCGGGCGCGCGCCATCCGGCTGCGTGGGGTCGGGAAGTACGACATCCGGCACGATGCCACGCCCGTTGATGGAGATTCCGGATGGGGTGAAATACCGGGAGGTCGTGAGCTTGAGCGCCTGGCCGTCGGCCAGCGGCAGCACGGTCTGCACCGAACCCTTGCCGAATGTCTTGCGCCCCATCACCGTCGCGCGTTCATTGTCGTGCAATGCGCTCGCCACGATTTCCGCCGCCGATGCCGATCCTTCGTTTACCAGCACCGCGATGCGCGCGCCGCGCGAGAGGTCCCCGGCCGACGCCTCCATCCGGAAACTCGCCTCCGGCGCCCGGCCCTCGGCCGTGACGATCGTGCCCTGCTCGAGGAAGGCATCGGATACCTCGACTGCCGCATCGAGCACGCCGCCCGGATTGTTGCGCAGGTCGAGCACGATGCCGCGCAGCCGGCCTGCGGCGCGCTGCCGCAATGCGCCGAGCGCCTGACCGACGTCGCTGCCGGTCGTTTCACTGAACTGGGAGATGCGAAGGTACCCGTAGCCGGGTTCAAGCATCTCGTAGCGCACGGATTGGACCGAAACGATCGCGCGCTCGATCGCGAAGTCGAGCGGCTCCGGCATGGACTGCCGGCTGATCCTGAGATTCACGACCGTGCCGGGCTCGCCGCGGATGCGCGCAATGGAATCGGCAAGCGCAGCGCCCTCGACCGCACGCCCGTCGACTGCGACGATCCGGTCGCCGGGGCGAATGCCGGCCCGCGCCGCCGGAGAGGCGTCAACCGGTGAAATCACGATGATCGCGCCTGACTCGAGCGTCACTTCGACACCGATGCCCGAGTAATTCCCCTCGGTCGCGATGCGGAGATCCTCGAATTCACCCGCGTCCATGAACGAGGAATGCGGGTCGAGCTCGCCGACCATGCCGCGGATGGCGCCCGACATGAGTTCATGACTGTCCGTGTGTTCGACATAGTCGGCCTGGATGCGGTCGAGCACCTCCGCGAGCAGCTTTGCGTCCGCGCCCGGCAGCCAGGCGGTCGCGCCCCCGCGACCCGCGAGCGAGAAGCCGGCGGCAGCCAGCGCGATTCCCAGGATTCCGCCGGCCAGCCCGGCGAGCAGCAGACGCTTACGGCTGTCCATAAGCCGCATGGTACCTGCGATCAGCCTCGCTGCGCCGTCAACTCCTCGTAGAGGTGCAGGTCCGCAAGCACGTCGGACAGCGGGGTCGGCCGGCCCATCGCAAAACCCTGCCCGAAGTCCACGCCCACCTTCGCCATCCGGATCCGCAGGTCGTCGGTCTCGACGAACTCGGCCACCGTTTCCAAGCCCATCGTGTGGGCCAGCTGGACGATCGCCCGGACCATGGACTCGGTGCGCTCGTTGCTGGCGGAATCCAGCACGAAACTGCCATCGATCTTCAGAACAGAGACCGGCAGCGTCCTGAGGTAGCCGAGCGAACTCAGGCCGGTCCCGAAATCGTCGAGCGCGAAACTGCAGCCAAGCCGGCGCAGATGCTGCATCAGCCGTTCGGCGCATTGCAGGTTCGAAACTGCTGACGACTCCGTCAACTCGAAGCACAGCAGTTCCGGCGGCACGCTGCACCTCTTGACACTGCCTTCGAGAAACTTCAGGAACTCTTCCGACGCGAGCGATGCCCCCGAGATGTTGATCGAGAACCGTGTCCGGCAGCCGCGCAGTGCGTCGGAGTGTTCCCCGAGCGTCGTCAGCGCCTTGTTGACGACCCAGCGATCGATGGCCGGCATCAGCTGGTAACGCTCGGCCGCCGACAGGAACTTGTCCGGGGGCAGGATTTCGCCTTTTTCCCCGATCATCCGCAGCAGCAGTTCGAAACGCGGCTCGGTCCGTACCGGCCCCAGAGGAAGTATCGGCTGCGCATAGAGCACGAAGCGATCCGCCTGCAGCGCCTCGTGCAGGGTCTGCACGATCGTTACATCGCTGTGCCGGCGCATGATGCTCTCGTCGCTGTCCCGGAATATCTCGACGCGATCGCGGCCGCGATCCTTGGCGGCCTTGCAGGCAAGTTCGGCTGATGCCATGCCGTGCGCGAGCGCTTGCTTCGAATCCTGCAGTTCGGCGACGCCGATGCTGACCGAAACCTGTACGGTCCCGTCGCCGCGCGTATGCTTCAGTTCAGAGCACTGGCGTCGCATCGTTTCGGCGATCTGCTGCGCGAAATCGATCTTGCAACCCGGCAGATACACGGCAAAGCGATCGCCCGCGATCCGCGCAGCCAGCGCGCCCGGGCTCATCTTCTTGCGCAGCACTTCGCCGATCTTGGCAAGCACCTCGTCGCCGACGTGCATGCCGAAATTGTCGTTGACCACGTGCATGCGATCCGCATCGAGATAGAGTAAGCAGTCTTCCCCGGTCTCAAGGCGCGCGCCGATTGCTGCGCGCGCCTGCGACTCGAAGGCCGCGCGGGTCAGGAGCGCGGTCAACGTGTCGAAATTCGCCTGCAGGATTGCGGTGATCTTGCGCGACATCAGTTCAACCAGACGCTCGGTGCGCGGCTCGAAACTGGGGCCCTTCTCGTCGCGAAACAGCGCCAGGAATCCGATCACCCGGCCGGATACGTGGCGCACCGGTGCGGACAGGATCTTCAGGCTCGGCAGCGCGATCGGCGTCGGTTTTATCTTGTTGATGACGAGATTGCGGCGCTGCAGCTGCGCCCAGTTCAGCAGGTGGCGGTGGGTCTTCGTCACCAGCTCGACCGGCGGTTTCTCGCCCGCCGGCGCCCTGCAGACCGCCACATTGCGCTCCGGCACGACCAGCGCGCCCAGCATGCAGTCGAAGTGATCCACGCAAGCCTGCATCAGCGTCCCGAGCTCATCTCCCTCCTGCGCGCCGTCAGGATTGTTCGGCGCCATCCGCAGCAGGAGTTCCAGGTCGGCGTCGCGGGTATCGAGGTCGCGCGTCAGGCTGTCCACGCTGGTCCGCGCCTCGATTTCGCGCTGCAGGCACTCGAGCGCGGGCTGCACCAGCGAGTACACGTAGGAATAAGGCCGATTTTCATTGTCGCGGGTCAGGAGCGCGACCACTGCGATGACCTCGCCATCCATATTGCGCAGCCGGAAAACATAGGCTGGCGCGCCCTGATGGTCCTGGCCGAAACCGTCGATGCGCGCCGTGGTCGCCGGCGGAACTTTTGCGAGCGCGAGCTGGATCAGTGGCAGCGGATCCGGGCCGTCGTAGCCGTCAGCAAACCACAGCGGAGCGCCGTGCGCGTCATAGATGACGACGCCCATTGCGCGCGGCATCAGCATCCGCAGCAGCTGGCCATACGGATCCAGATTCGGCTTCATGCTCGCCAGGTGCGACGGAATTTCCGCTGCGTTTGAGGCCACGGTACCTGCCTTGGTTCGGCGCAATGCCGGTTCTGCCGCTAGGGTCGCCGATCAGCACCCCCTGGTCTTTGACGTAATCCGCAATTTGCCCGGAATCACTGCAATTCTCAGGGCGCCGCCCGTCTGAACCAGGGTACCGGGTCCACGGGCACGGCTCCGCGACGGATTTCGAGATAAAGCCCTGGCTGACTGCGGCCTCCGCTGTCGCCCACGGTCGCAACGACTTCGCCGCCCTCCACGCGGTCACCGACAGCCTTGAACAACTGTTCATTGTGCGCATAGAGGCTCATATATCCGCCATGTTCGACGATCAGCAGCAACCCCATTCCTGGCAACCAGTCGGAGTAGGCAACGCGCCCTTCGTACAACGCGCGGACGTCGGTGCCGCGGCTCGTCTCGATCAGCACGCCGTTCCATTTGAGGCCGCCGCCACGCGGCTCGCCGAAGCGCGCAACGATTCGCCCTGGCGCGGGCCAGGCGAGCCGGCCGCGCACCTTTTCGAAAGCCTGGCCCGCGCCCGGCGGCAGGTCCTTCAGGGCCCGGCGCAGATCGGCAACCAGCTTTTCGAGCGCCGCCGCCTCGCGCTTCAGCCTGGCAATCTTGTCGTTGTTGTTGCGGATCTTCGAATCGATTGCCCGCACCGCTTTGCCGCGCTCCGCGCGTGCCGTATCGACGGTCGCGAGCTCCCTGCGACTGTCCGCTTCGAGTCCAGCCAGCCGTTCCCGCTCCGCGGACTCCAGTTGGGTGGCCTGCTCGAGCGCTGCCGCCGCTGCCTCGATTTCCGCAATCTTCCCGGCACGCGCGCGGCCCAGGTATGAGTAATAAACGAGCATCCGGCCGAAAGCCGCCGGATCTTCCTGGGAGAGCAGCAGTTTCAGGTGCTCTTCGCGTCCACTCATGTATGCCGAGCGCAGTTGCGCGGCGAGCGCCTGGCGTTGTTCACTGAGCGCCCGCTCGATGCGTTCGCGCTCCGCCGTCAATTCAGACAGACGGGCATCGCTCGCGGCGAGCTGCTCGCGCAGCTCACCGAGCCGGCCGCGGGCGCTGCGAACCTTTTCCTCGGCATCCCGCAGCTGCGCCGAAAGGCCGTCGCGGCGATTGGTGTCGCGGCGGATCGAGCGCTGCAGTTCCTCGATGTTCCCGCGCACTTCCTGCAACTGCTTTTCGGGATCGCGATCGGCCGCTTGCGCCTGGATCACAAAGAGCGCGAGAAGGCAGCCAGTGCTCACAAGCCATTGTTTTAGCAGGACAAAAACCCCGTCAATGAAGGCGCCGGGCCGCCATTTCCTGCGCTGATATAATGCGCGGCCGTTTTTTGCCCCCGGCTCACGCCACCGACCCCTGGCCCGCCCCCATGGACCGACTGCTCGATTATTTCACCAATCATCCGTTCCTGGCGGGCGGACTGGCGCTGATGTTGCTGGTCGTCGTCGCCTACGAGATGCGCCGTCATGGCCAGGGCGCCACGGCGATTGCAGCCAATGACGCGATACGCCTCCTGAATGAAGGCGCCATACTGGTGGACCTGCGGCCAGGCAACCAGTTCAAGGATGGCCACATCGCCGGCGCCCGCAATATTCCCGGGGACCAGATCGCAGGCGGCGCCAAGGCGCTGGAGAAGTTCTCCGGAAAGACGCTGATCATGTGCTGCGACAGCGGCCAGGCCTCGGGCGCTGCGGTCCGGACGCTGATGCGCGCAGGCTTCAAGAATGTCTTCAACCTGCGCGCAGGCCTCGCGGGCTGGCGCCAGGACAACCTGCCGATCGTGAAGGATTGAAAAGCGCTGCAACAGTTCTGAGTTCATGTGAGGAAAGCAAATGGCTGACGAAAATATCCGCCTGCCAGGCGGCGCGGACGAGCCCGCAGGCAACGGCCAGGGCCCGGCGGTTGCGCTGCAAACCGTCTATATCAAGGACCTGTCATTCGAGTCTCCCAAGGGCCCGTTCCTGCCGGCGCAGGCCCAGGACCCGAAAATGTCGCTGAATCTCAGCACCGCGTCGAGCCAGGTCGGCCAGGACGCCCACGAGGTCGTGCTGACCGTGACCCTCGAGGCCAAGAATGGCGAAATCGCCGTCTATCTGGCCGAAGTCAAGCAGGCTGGCGTATTCGTGGTGCGCGGATTCGGCGCCGACGAAACCAGGCGGATCCTGGGCTCATTCGCGCCGAACATCCTGTTCCCGTACATCCGGCAGACCGTGTCGGATGTCGTCATCAAGGGTGGCTTCCCGCCCTTCCTGTTGCCGCACGTCAATTTCGATGCGCTGTTCGAGCGTTCGATGCAGGAACGCGCCGCGCGTCAGGGGCAGCAGGGACCGGCTTCAGAACAGCCGAACTGAGGGGCGCAATGCGGCCGATGATCGTCCTCGGCGCCGGCTCCTGGGGTACGGCGCTCGCGATCCAGTTCGCGCGCAGCGGCCGCAGCACCATCCTGTGGGGCCGCGAGGAAGATGATCCCGCCGAACTCGCGCGCGCGCGCGTCAACGAGCGTTACCTTCCCGGCGCCGTGTTCCCGCCCTCGCTCGCGATCCAGCCGGATCTCGCCAGGGCCATCGCCAGCGGCGACGACCTGCTGCTCGCCGTGCCATCGGGGGCGCTGCGCATCGTGCTGCAGCAGATCCGGCCCCTGCTCGGGGCGAGAGCGCGCGTCGCCTGGGCCACCAAGGGTTTCGAACTTTCGACCGGCAAGCTGCCGCACCAGGTCGCCCGGGAGGTACTCGGATCCGGCGTGCCGCTCGCCGTACTCTCCGGCCCCACATTTGCGCGCGAGGTGGGCGAAGGCTTGCCGACGGCGATCGCGATTGCATCGCCGGATGCCAGGTTCGCGCTGCAGCTGGCCGAAAGCCTCTCGGCCGGAAATTTCCGCGCCTATACGCAGTCCGACATAGTCGGCGTCGAGATCGGCGGGGCAGTCAAGAATGTCATCGCGATCGCGACCGGCGGTTCCGACGGCATCGGATACGGTTCGAACAGTCGCGTATTCCTGATCACGCGCGGCCTCGCGGAGATGGTTCGCCTTGGTGTTGCGCTCGGCGCGCGCCGCGAAACGCTGATGGGTCTCGCCGGGCTCGGCGATCTCGTCCTCACCTGCACCGACGATCAGTCGCGCAACCGGCGCTTCGGCCGCGCGCTCGCTTCCGGCAAGCCGATCGACCAGGCGATCGCCGAGATCGGCCAGGTGGTCGAGGGCTATCACGCGGCGAAGGCCGTGCACCTGGTCGCGAAGAAGCAGGGCGTCGAGATGCCGATCTGCGAGCACGTCTATCGGGTGCTCTACGAGGGCATGTCCATACCAGAGGTGGTCGAATCGATGCTCCGGCGCGAAGTCACCCCCGAGAATTGAGAGACCTCAATCGCGGCGCCCGCGGGATCCGACGGTAGCGCACCGGCGCGCGGGATCCGATGGGGTGTCCCCTCGCTCCGCCGGAACTTTATGCTGCGCTCGGGGACACCCCATCACCTCGCGCGCCGGGGCACTGCCTCAGTTGCGCGGGCCAGGTGGGCGGGGTCCCGCGAGTGAGTAACCGTCTTTGAAGTCAAGCTTGGGCGTAATGCGAGTCGAACTCCGTATGGTGGCGAGCCATGGCGTTGAGGATGGTGAGCAGCTTGCGCATGCAGGCGATGAGCGCCACTTTCTTGAACTTGCCGGCCGCGACCAGGTGTTGGTAGTAGGCGCTGATCAGCGGGTTGTGCCGGGTGGCGGCGAGCGTCGCCATGTAGAGCGTGCGGCGCAGCTGGAAGCGGCCGCCGCGGATGCGACGGCGGCGATGCAGCGTGCCGGAGTCGCAGGCCATCGGCGCTACGCCAACCAGGGCGGCGATCTGGCGGCGTCCCAAGTGGCCGAGTTCCGGCAGTTCGGCGATCAGGGTGGCGCTCGCGACTGGCCCGATGCCGGCCATAGAGCGCAGCAGGCGATCGAGTTCGGCAAAGTGCCCACTCACATGCCGGGCGAGATCGCCGTCGACTTCATCGAGTTGCTTCTCGATCGCCTCGATCAGCACCGCGACACTGCCGCGTACCGCGGGACGCGCCAGCGCAAGCCGCTGGCGCTCCATGTGCAGCATCGTGACCAGTTGCCGACGGCGCGTCACCAAAGCCGCCAAATCCTGCTGTTCCGGACTGGCCAGCGGCTGCAAATAGCGCTCCAGATCCGCGCGCGCCAGCAAGGTCCGGCCCAGCTCGGCGAGCGCCGCGGCATCGATCCGATCGGTCTTGGCCAGATGTCCCAGCGCCTTCGCGAAGGCATGCGCCTGACGCGGGTTGACCACCGCAACCGCGAGTCCCGCCGCCTGCAGCGCGCAGACGCCGAGCGACTCATAGCCGCCGGTGGCCTCCAGCACCACCAGCTGCGGTGCCAAAGGTTGCAGCCACGCCAGCAACGCCGTGTGGCCATCCGCCTCGTTTGCAAACCGCGCCGCCGCAGCCGGCGCGCCCACCACCGCGGCATCGAGATGGGCTTTTGCCACATCGATGCCGACCACCACAGTTGACTCGGACATGGTCTTCGGCTCCCTTGCTTGTCCATGCGCGCTCGAAAGCGCGGGTAACCGTTCGGGCTCTCGAAGACCGGCGCGGCATCCGTGCGCCATTTACTCACTCTCGGATTTATCAATCCCAGCGACTAACCAGACTGCACGGCCCGGTCCGGCACTCGTCCGAACCGCTCAACCATACCGCGCCGGCCGGCCAGCAACATACAAGCGCGTAAGTTCCGGCGGCGCGAACGAGCGGGAACCCCGCCCGGATCCGGCCCGCGCAATCCGAGCTACTCGCTGCCGGCGAAACCGAGCTGGCGCCAGGCTTCGTAGAGGACGACGGCCGCGGCATTCGAGAGATTGAGGCTGCGGTTGCCACTGACCATCGGCAGTCGAATCAGCCTCTCGACGGGCCAGGCCTCCAGCAGCGCGGAGGGCAGCCCGCGGGTCTCGCGTCCGAACAGGAAAGCGTCGCCCGCCCCGTATTGCCGCTCAGTGTGGCGCGCACCGCTCCTGGCCTCCACCGCGAACACACGCGCGTTGCCCAGTTTCGCGAGGCAGGCATCCAGGTCCCGGTGCTCGTGCACCCGGGCGAGCTCCCGATAGTCGAGCCCCGCGCGCCGTAGCTGCGCATCCTCCAGGCTGAAGCCGAGCGGCTGCACGAGATGGAGCGTCGCGCCAGTATTCGCGCACAAGCGGATGATGTTGCCGGTATTGGGCGGAATCTCCGGCTCGAACAGGATCAGGTGGAACATCGGGCCCGGCCGCTGATACGGGGTTCCAGGGACCCCTCCACTATAATCGCGCCGTGGCTGCCATCGCCCCCCTCCCCGACCCCTCGCTCGCGCTCGAATTCTGCGGTCTCAGGCTCGCATCGCCGATCGTTCTCCTTTCCGGCTGCGTCGGATTCGGCGAGGAATACACCCGCGTCGAGGGATTTTCGAACCGCGCGGTCGGCGCCATCGTGCTGAAGGGCACGACGCTCTTGCCCCGCCTCGGCAATCCGCTGCACCGCGTCGCCGAGACGCCGATGGGCATGATCAACGCGATCGGCCTGCAGAATCCCGGCGTCGACCATGTGGTGCGGAAGATCCTGCCCACGCTCGACTTCAGCGAGACCCGTTTTTTCGCAAATGTCTGCGGCTCGACGATCGACGAATACGTCGAGGTCTCGCGGCGCTTCGACGATTCGCCGATCGACGCGATGGAGATCAACATCTCCTGCCCCAATGTCAAGGCAGGCGGTGTGGAGTTCGGCAATTTTCCGGACATGAGCGCGCGGGTCGTCGCGGCCTGCCGCAAGGTCACGAAGAAACCGCTGATCACCAAGCTCTCCCCCAACCAGACTGACATCCGCGAGAACGCGCGCCTCTGCATCGAGGCCGGAAGCGACGGGCTCGCCGTGATCAATACCATCTCCGCCATGGCGGTGGACCTGAAGACGCGCCGGCCCGTGATCGGGAATGTGCATGGCGGCCTGTCGGGACCTGCAATCAAGCCTATCGCCTTGCTGAAAGTCCGCCAGGTCTGCGAAATCGCGGGGCCGCATCGCGTGCCGGTCATCGGCCAGGGTGGCATTGCGAGCGCGGGCGACGCGCTCGAGTTCCTGGTCGCGGGCGCCACCACCATCGGTCTTGGCACGGCGCTTTTCTACGATCCGCTGTTGTGCCCGAAGGTCAATGCCGGCGTCGCTGCCTACCTGCAGAGCGGGAGATTTGACTCGATTGCCAGGCTTTGCGGTTCGCTGCAGGCCGCAGCGCCCAAGGACTGAAAGAGATTTCCTGCTTATGTCAATTCAGCATTCTTATGTGGCACCGCCGCCGCGCTGGGTATAAATTGCGCTCAGTCATCGAGCGGCCCGATTCGAAGCCGCCGATCTGGGGATCGAAATCTTTCAACTTGACTGGAGATCTGCTGATGAATAAGTCGTTACGCGCGGCTGTTCTCGCCGGCGCCGTCGTCCTTTCATTCGGTTTTTCGAGCGCCAGCGCGCAGGATTCGGTTTCCGCGAGTGAGGCGGAGAAT